>NZ_VPDX01000012.1:0-84777 GCF_013417475.1 Acinetobacter sp. YH12249
TGTGCTGGCGACCATAGCAAGAGTGAACCACCTGATCCCTTCCCGAACTCAGAAGTGAAACCTCTTAGCGCTGATGGTAGTGTGGGGTCTCCCATGTGAGAGTAAGTCATCGCCAGCTCATTATTCCTAAAGCCCTCTGCTCACGCAGGGGGCTTTTTTATGCGTGGGATTTCATGGTTATAGATTTTTCTATTGATACTTTATAATCTAAAAAAAGAGTTAAAGAGTAACAAGGTGCAGCCAAAACTTCAGAGCTATTAGCTGCACCATATTGTTTGAAGTAATTAAATTTTATCTATCCTTCTTTAAGATATTTAAGAATTGTCAATTACTTCCTGTTGATCAAGCTGACGACGAGCATGTTTAAATGCTGTTCTTAGCCCTTCTTCTAAAGTCGGATGATAGTAAGGCTTTGCCAGAATCTGATGAATATCCTGCTCTGCATCAATCATCCAGGCTAGTATGTGTGCTAGATGTTCGGCTTGAGGGCAGAATAATTCAGCACCTAATAATTTTCCTGACATTTTATCTATATATACTTCAGCCCCACCTTTATTTTCTGAAAGAATTAACGCGCGTCCCTGTCTTTCATAAGATACAAAGCCTCTAATATATTCCGTATTTTTCTCTTCTAGCTGTTTGAAACTTTGTCCAATAATCGCCATTTCTGGTTGGCTAAATACGATTGCCAAAGGAGTTAGGGCAGAAATAGGCTGAACATCTGGAAAATTTAAGCAGTTCTGGACCACTTCTTTACCATTATGGGCAGCTTCATGTTGAATTGGGACATCAGGGGCTGCATCGCCAACAATAAAAATAGGCAAGTTTTCTAATTGCTTGGTTTTTTTATTAATAGGTAGCTTTTTAACATCTTGGAATTCAGGATTAATTTTTTCCAAACCTAATCGATCTAAATTAGAACTACGTCCAGTAGCTGAGAGTACATAATCTACTTCAAGACTTTGTTTTTGATCATTCTCTATATAGTCAATTTTTACCTGATCAGTAAGGAGTTTGACTTGATTAGGTAAAGTTTTAAATTTGATATCCAGCTCGTTATTTAATTGCTCTCTAACCAAAGCTTGTAGAGTTGGACTGGTGAGTGCACCTATTTTCTGACTACGAGCAAACATAGTAGTACGCGCTCCTAAACGTTGCATGGCTTGAGCCAATTCAATTGCAATAACGCCACTACCAATCACTGCTAAGGATTTGGGTAAATGTGAAAGCTCAAAGATTTCATCAGATGTCAGGAGTTTATCGCCTAATTCGTCTTTTAAGGTAGCATCAAAATTTGGTCGAGAGCCTACTGCAATAATAAAACTTTTAGCTTGATAAGATTTTCCTTCTACTTGGACTGTTTGAGCATTAGTAAATTTGGCGTGACCAGATACCTTATGGGCTGGATTCCATTGTTCTACTTCTTTTAAAGTGGCCCGAATATAATGATTACGAAGCTTATGTAAGCGCTCCATAACGGTGGAGGTATTTATTACGGCATCATGTTGTAATCCAAGATTTTCTGCAGTTTTTATCTCATGCATACGGTTAGCAGAAGAAATCAGAAGCTTGCTCGGCATACAGCCTACACGAGCACATGTCGTATCCCATGAACCGGCATTAATAATTAAAATATTTTGGGTATATTTAATAGCTTCTTTATAGGCACTGATTCCTGCTGTGCCTGCGCCGATAATGATTAAGTCGTACATTTATTGCTCTTATCAAATTTATTTGATTGTTATAAACTAGCATACAAAACATTTGGCTTACCTTTATTTACATAAAAGCTCAACTGTGGTTACATAACGCATAATTAAATAAAGATTGATAACAAACTCTGAAGATAGAGGGACTTGGGGATTTAAATGATTAGTAAACAATTAAGTATGAAGTTACCTGCTCTTACTTTGGCATTAATGTTGGCCGGCTGTGGTGGCGGTGGTAGTGACGGATATTATAATAATGGCAATGGAAGCCCTTCGACAGGTGAAGGCCCGACCGATGGAGGAACAGTAACAAATCCTGATGCAGTGCCGACTAATTATCATCTTTTGATGAGCAGTGATAAACCTAAGTTATTAGTGACGGGTGATACAGTAGTCGTGACTGTTAAACTGGTCGATGTAAATGGTGGTGGTGTATCTGATCAACCAGTAACACTTGCAATTGAAAATACTCAATCAAATGGAATAACGATTGATGGTAGTTCAACAGTAACCACAGATTCGAATGGTAATGCTATTTTTAATTTATCATTAGATCCATCAAATATTTTAAATTCTCGCAATCTTATCGCTAATGGCGTTAATTTGAATGCTACTTTTAAAGACGGTACTGGAAAAATTACATCTCAAGCTAGAAAACTAGAGGTGATTGAATCTATTCCAACCTCTGAGGTTGCTCAGTATCATTTGGAAGTGACTTCTAATAAGCCTACTTTAGTTATTACCGGTGATAATGCAACTATTACAGTCAAAGCAATTGACGGCAATGGGGGGGGAGTTGCTAATCAAAATGTTACATTATCTGTAGTTGATACAAAAACTAATAAAGTTACTATTACTGGAAGCTCAGTTAAGCAAACTGACGCTGATGGAAATGCACAATTCAGTATTACTCTACCAAGGACAGGAAGTCCACTCGCTGAAACACTTGTTAAATCAGGCATTATTTTAAATGCTACCATAACCAATGCAAATGAAAAATTAAGTGAACAAACACTTAAACTCAATGTGTCTAAAGGACAAATAGAGCAGCCAATAGGTAATATTACCTTTGGTAAATCTGGGGAATTACAAAAAACTGCAGATGCTTTATATTATAGAGAGGCTCTTTCAGCCCATGTGGTAGATATTTATGGTGTGCCTCTTCCTAATTATCGTGTCACAATGAATATTGATTTGTTACGTGCAGGTCAAGGTTTCTTTATGACCAAAGCTCAATTAGAAAATATTAAAGTTGAACGTTTAGCTCCTGTTAAACAGACTTTAGTAAATCAAAATAATCAGGTACGTCAAGCTGAAGCTACTTTAGCTAGCTTACAAAGTGCTCCTGTTCAATCAAGTGAAATTACAAGTTTACGTTCTCAAATTTCAGCTAAACAAAGTGAAATTAGGACACAAAATTCACGATTAGCTACTGCACAAACAAATTTACAACTTGCTCAAGCTGATGAAGATGAAGCTAGTGCTAAGCAATATCAAAAACAAATTATTATGATTAATGGCACTATTAATCAATTAAATTTAGATATTGCAAGTCTTAATGCTGATTTAACAGCGGCAATGGAAGTCGCAACTGCTCAAAAACAGCAGCAAATTAATCAACAATCCAGCGTTGTAGCACAATTAAAAAATACTGCACAGGAAACCACTGATAAAATCAATGCTGTTGAAAGTTTAAAATTACCTGCACGTTTCCAGTCATATTGTGAAATTACTAATAAGTCTAATATTCAGTTAGCAACTGGATTTGTGGATCCAAATGGAAATATTAGTTCAACATTTACGTATACAACTGATGCTACCGGTAAATTCAATTTTAGTGTGCAGTATTTACGTCAATACGCAGGTTGGCAAACTGTCGAATTCAAAGCTAAGACAAATGTAAGCACTAAAGATTTAAATTCTAGCTTAGTATATACATTGGGATTATTAAAAGCTGATTTTGAATCTGAAGCTAGTCAGCCATTTGATGATAGTCCTTATGGACCCCCTATTTGTAATTCTACTGATCCTTTTACTGGACTCTTATAAAATAAAAAAACAGCGCTTCGGCGCTGTTTTTTTTGAGAACTTCTTTTTAAAAGTTAAACAGAAGTTCCCATACTGACACCCACAGTAGGCTTAAAATTCATTGAACTACAACCCATCAATGCAAGACTGCAACATATAACCAGTAAGAATTTATTCATAGGTCAAGCTCTGAAATTAAAAGGAGATATTGACTAAAAGTACATTTCCCCCAAATACCTTAGTCATCCAGCAGGTCCATCTGTTTCGCCAGCTGATATAAATTATTGGAGCGATTTCCTGTACGGCAGAACATCAAGATCGGCTTTGGTAATTCGTTATAATGGTTAGCAAAGGTGCGCACATCAAGTTCGGTAATCTGGCCAGCGACTACAGGCTGGAAGACATAATCCAGACCTGCACTACGAGCAGCTTCCTCAATTTGTACGCTAGTTGGCTGTTCAGGGCCACCTTCCATATCCGGACGGTTATTGATAATTGATTTAAAACCTTTTTCAACTACTTGAGAGATATGTTCAGGACCAATTTGGCCAGCAAAGCCTACATTTTCGCTCATGATGTCACTCCATTATGTCATTTATCTTGATATGCTTTATGATAGCATTAAGCTGAAAACATGATGGCCTAGTTCTGAAAAATTTATAAATGATTACAACTATAAAATAACGCAATGGAGCGCGTATGTACGCCTATACAGTCGAACCACTGTATGTCAAAAGCGGTCAGGAAGTGATTGCTGCGGATTTCTATCGTCCTCAACAGATTGATAAACCAGCTGTGATCCTGATGGCTCATGGCCTGGCTGCTTTACGTCATTTTAAACTGGTACAATATGCCCAACGTTTTGCCAGTGCAGGTTATGCGGTGGTTCTGTTTGATTATCGCTATTGGGGAGGCAGTACCGGGCGTCCGCGTGAACTGGTATCGATCGGTGCTCAACTTGAAGACTGGCGTACCATGATCCAGCATTTGCAGGCACGTAAATCGATTGATGCCAAACGGATTGTGTTATGGGGAACGGCATTAAGTGGCGGGCATGTACTGACATTGGCCGCAGAACTAAAAAATATTCAGGCGGTAATGGTACAGGTACCCTTTGTTGATGGTGCAGAAAGTGCCAAACTTTATCCTTTGCAGCAATTGCCCAAAGCCCTGAAGATTTCCAGTCAGGATTATATGGGGGCAAAGGTAGGAATGACGCCCAAGACCTTGCCGGTGGTTGATCGTCATGAACTCTGTTTTATGCCGACACAAGACAGTTATGAAGGATATCTATCCATTGTGAATCCAGATTATTACTGGAGTGGTCATATCCCAGCCCGGGTATTCTTTAAATTGATGCGATATCGTCCTATTCAGGAAGTCCGCAAAATCACTATTCCTGTCCTGTTTATCGCAGCACAACAAGACAGCCTGATTCCCATTGAAGCCAGTCGGGAAACCGCAACCAATATTGCACCATTTGTACAATATCATGAGTGGAATATGCGGCATTTTGATATTTATCATGGTGAATGGTTTGAAAAAGCAGTCTCGACCCAATTAGAATTCTTACATCAACATATTGGAGTGCGCTAGATGATCATTGTATGCCCGAATTGCCAGGCTAAAAATCGTGTGCCTGAAGAAAAATTAACGGCCGATCCAGCATGTGGTCAGTGTCATCAAGCTTTAGTTCCATTAGCGCCGATTGAGCTAAATGAACAGAACTTTAGTCAGTTTGTCACCCATAGTGATCTTCCCATCCTGATTGATCTATGGGCAGACTGGTGTGGTCCATGTAAAATGATGGCACCGCATTTTGCTGCTGTAGCAAAAGAAAATCCACAAGTGGTATTTGCTAAAATTGATACCGAAGCCAATCCGCGATTAAGCTCAGCATTTAATGTACGTAGTATTCCGACGCTGGTTTTGATGAATAAAACCAATGAAATTGCTAGAATAAGCGGTGCATTACGTTCAAGCGAACTACAAAAGTGGCTTGATCAGCAGTTAAATAATGCTCAATCCTAATTTAAAAAGCCTGGAGTTCAAGTGACAGATTCTCATATTAAACCAGAGGGAGTACTTTCCCTGCAGACGATTGCAATGCCTGCGGATACCAACTGGAGTGGAGATGTATTTGGTGGCTGGATTGTTTCACAAATGGACTTGGCGGGAGCAATTCATGCAGAGCGCTTTAGTAAAGGACGCTGTGCAACGATTTCGATTAACCAGATGACCTTCCTGGTTCCTGTGAAAGTCGGCGATGTCATTAGCTGCTATACCAAAATTCTAAAAGTCGGTAATACTTCAATCCAGATGCAAATCGAAGTATGGGACAGTCATGATAACTCACGTGCACCTGTACGCGTGACTGAAGGGGTATTTACCTTTGTCGCAGTGGATGTCAAAGGCAATAAACGTCCAATTCCAGATGAAGCAAAACAGAAATTTGCAGAATCTCAGCAGAACTCATAATTCATTAAATAAAAAATCCCAGATCAATAATCTGGGATTTTTTTGTCTGTATTGAAATTAGCCTGGCTTCAACTGGTTCTTGGCAATCCAAGCCCAGAGCATTTCACATTGAATCGGTGCTTCACCAGATTCATCAGTTACAATAACTTGTACTAGCGTTTCACCTTTTTCTGAACTTTGCATCAATTGCTGCTGTTCAGGAGTCAACGTAGCCACCGCAGTCATGGCACCTTTGGTTGGACGCTTAAAGTCCACTTTTAGGCTTTTAATCAGAACCACTGCGCTGTCAGGTACATTCATCGCAGTCACAAAGCCGGTTGCTGTTTCTGCCAGCAGTGCCATCGCACATGCATGAATCTGACCGATATGGTTCTGCATGGCCTTATGATTGGCCATACTCACCACAACTTTGGCTGCACTGATTTCCTGATAGCGAATCTTGGAAGAGCCAACCATTGGAACCACTCGGCCAAAGGTCTTACTTAATAAAGCAGTACGTATACCTTGCGGTAATCTTGATGTCGCTTTGACCAGTCTGGTCAGTCGGTTGCTCTTTGCCATAATTCTATCTACAGACGTTGCTGCCTTAGTCTTTAAAGTTGTTGAACTGTAAAGGCAGACCGAATTGTTGTTCTTTCAGGAATGCCATCACTTGTTGCAAGGTATCGCGCTTTTTATCAGTCACACGAATCTTGTCGCCCTGAATTGAAGATTGCACTTTAATACCGCTTTCTTTAATGGCCTTATTAATTTTTTTCGCCGTATCTGAGTCAAGGCCATCTTTAAGCTTGATCACCTGAACTACATTTTTGCCTGAAGCGGTCATTTTTTGTGGATCTAGTGCCTGAATATCCACTTTACGCTTGAAGAAATGATTTTCCAGCATGGTATACACTTGCTCACATTGGAAATCACTTTCTGTGCTAATTTTAATTTCCTTGTTTTTTTCATTCAGTTCAATAGAAACATCCTGTCCACGGAAATCGAAGCGGGTTGCAATCTCTTTTTGGGTATTTTGAACTGCATGATTTACTTCAAAAATTTCTAATTCAGAAACAATATCGAAAGAAGGCATAGTTTAGACCTTTACAAAGGGAAAGAATATCTGAGATGCTAGGGATGTTTTCTTCATTTGCCAAGTGTTGTTTACATCAAAGGAGTGCGCAATGATCCGTAAACAAGAAATTACAACATTTGAGTTCCCAGAAAATGCTGTAATCTGGGATGTACGAGATGCAAGTGCTTATGCTGAAGCACACGTGAAAGGGGCGGTCAATCAGCCCATTAACGATCTTTCAGCAGATAGCCTGACTCAGGTGTCAGCGGATCAACCGATTTACATTTTATGTGGTGGTGGGAGTAAAGCTCCACGTGCAGCTGAAAAGTTAGAAGGTTTTGACAGCTCACGTGAATATGTCATCCTGATGGGTGGTACTCGTGCTGCTCGTGATGCAGGTATGCCACTGGAACAAGGTGCATAATTGACCTTGTGAAAAAAAGCGCCTAAGGGCGCTTTTTTGTTGTCTGGATTTCTTCAAAGTCCCCCTTCTTTAAAGGAGGATTTAGGGGAATTAAACTCTTTCTAAAACTTCCTCCCTTGCGGAACAGTGTTCCTCACTCTTTATTAAAGGGAGGAGCTCTTTAATTTTGAGGCTTAAAATAAGGCTTCTTGGCTTTTACCTTCTTTTGAAAACGTGTTACGTCGAGTTTTTTTACCAAGTTTGAAGGTGCGGGGCAGGCTTCTCCCAAAATCTGGGCTGCCAGAATTTCACTACACAGTGGTGCAAATAGAAAACCTTTAGAGCCAAGACCCGCAAAACTGTAAACTTCTTGATCTACATTCATCTTACCGAGCAAGGGAAAATAATCCTGACTCTGGGCGCGTACTGCTGCTCGACCTTGCCAGGTTTCGGTAGAGGGTAATAACTGTGCATATTCAGGAAAGACACTGTGGATAAGTTCATAATTATGCACATGATCTTCTACTAAGACTTCTGCATCATCCCGGCCTGGATAGAATGAAGCACCCAAAATCAGTTGTTCTGGATTGAGCTGTATACAGTAACCGCCGTAACTATAGGCTGTATCCTGATTCAATGGCTGATCTTGATTATTGACCCAGCTGACCTGTCCACGAATCGGTTTCAGGACTGGATAATTTTCAAAGAATTGCTGGGTATCACGTGCGGTACATACAATGATGTGATCAAACTTGCCTAAGGATTGCTGCTCTGCAAATAACGCAGGCTGTTCAGCAGCCTCAATATGACTAATTTTGGCTTGTTTATACTGAATAAGAGGATGCTGCAGAATTTCATCACGCAGTTGATGAGGTGAAACTGCACCCGCTGCTAATAGTTTTAAAGCTGGAAATTCAGTTTGAATCTCTTGGTCTGCTGCACTTTGAGCAGCAAGAATTTCTGTGGGATATTCATCTGCCAATCCTAAAAGCTGTTCAGGATTTTTTAAGGCAAGCTGATTGACCTGAATTGAGCGAAAAGCTTTAAATTTCTGATAATGAATTAAGGCATGCTGCCAGGCCACAGTCATCAGATGTTCGGCACTTTGCTCAACTGGACACAGTTTAGGATTGAGCAGGGCAAGGGGATTGCCGGAACCGCCTGAAAGCGGTGCTGACTGGTCGTAAATCGTGACTTGATGACCACGCTGAGCAAATGCCCATGCTGTACTTAAACCTGCGATTCCAGCGCCAATCACAGCGATTTGACGAGGTCTGGTAGGACGCTCTAGATCGGGTTCAATTTTTTTTTGAGCAATTTCCTGTTCTAAAACCGTTTCACTGTCTTTATTTTCTTTAACAGGATTCCAGATCGCTTTCAGCATTTCACGTTTATGGCCAAATCCACGTGGACGGGAAATAGAGATGCCGTGCTGTTTTAAACCACGTTTTAAGACACCTGCAACGCTAAAAGAAGCAAAAGTCGTTCCGATCTCGGATAAACGCACAATGTTATTTAAAACATTTTCTTCCCACATGTCTGGATTACATGATGGTGCGAAGCCATCCAGAAACCAGGCATTAACAGGTGCAGTTTTTTCAATGACAGGAAAGACATCATGTGCATCTCCCAGCCACAGATCCAGACTGAAACGCTCTTCAGGAAAGCTGAGACGATGACAACCGGCAATCGGCATTGGATATTGGGAGATGAGTTGATCTGCTAGCGGTTTCAATTCTGGCCAGGCATTTAAGGCACGGACTAAATCTGCTCTAGAAAGCGGAAATTTTTCTACTGAAATCGCATGCAGATGGCTTTGGTTATCCGGACGAACCTGTTGCCAGAGTTGCCATAACGCCAGAATATTTAAACCCGTACCAAAACCCGTTTCACCGACACAGAAATATGCAAAAGGTTTTAAATCGGCCAGACGGGTACTAAGTTCATTGCCATTTAAAAAGACATGCCGGGTTTCCAGCAATCCATTGTCTTTGGAAAAATACACATCACCAAATTGCTTGGACACAGGCACATCAATGCCATCCACCAATTGCCAATCCAGATCGGCAGTTTGAATTGCATGCGACAAAACGGGTACAACCTTAAAGATATTTGGACGGCTTATAGATTACCACTGACGGCGACGTTTGGTATAAACATAGCTCGCTATCAGAAAGCCAAGTAATACACCGACTGCCAAAGTTGCAGCGCCGTAGAGAAACATCTGGGCACTACGTTCACTTTGCAGGACCTGTACCTGAACCCCGAGATTGTCGTTCTTGAGCTGCAATTCCTGATTTTGTGACAGGGCTTCCAGATTGGCTTTTTCCAGTTGCTGTAGACGCGTTGCCTGATCTTTGACTAAAGCTTTGACTTTGGCATCTTGCTGGGCTTTCTGCTTGGCAATTTCTTCTGCGGTAAGCGGCTTTTTCTCAGTCGGCTGAACAGTCTGAGCAGTTGTTGCAACTGCTGGAATAATTCCAGCCTGCTGTGCAGAAGCGCCCTGAGCAGGTGCTTGTGTGGTAACAGCTTGGACAGGAGTAGCTGCTGGCTGTGTAGCCGGGGCAACTGGAGCAGAAACTTCAACAGCCCAGGCAGAAGGAATCATGAAACAAAAGCCAATGAAACTGGCGGTAACAGCGCGCATGAACCTTATCCTTTAGGAAATGCTTTATTAAATGGTTTCACATCAATATGCGCGTATACGCCTTCTTTCAGGAATGGCTCATCCTGTAACCATGCATCCAGTGCTTCACGACTGTCAAAATCAACGATGATGGTGCTGCCATAGAAACCGGCTTGAGGATTGGCTGGATCTTTAGGCATGGCACCTGCAACAATCAGACGGCCTTCAGCATCTAACTGTTCTAGACGTGCAAGATGTTGTGGACGAATCGCAAGGCGTTTTTCAACTGTACCTTCCCGGTCGGTACAGCTAACGACGAATAATGGCATGATGACTCTCTATCGTTTGTAGTTGGACTTATTCAGCTGTTCTAAAGTATTTGCGCAATACAATAAACTGAATAATGATAAAGGAAAACATCACGATCATGTCACCGAATGCAGTAAATTCGCCCCAATATTTTCCATCCATCCATAAATAGGCGAAGAATGTATGCAGAAATGACATGAGAGTAAACATACCGACCCAGGCATAGTTTAATTTAAGCCAGCCTTTGGCACTCAAATTGAATACCGGACCAAACAGACGCTGGATGAGTGGCTTCTTATCTTTGCTAAACCATGGCGATAATAGGAAGACACCAGCGAAAACCAGATTCAGTAATACAGCTTTAAGACGGATATAGAAATCGTCGCTGAGCATCAGGGTAATACCACCGAAGATCACCGTCATAAATAGAACGATCCATTGCTGTTTGTCTAGGCGGAATTTTTGCATGACAAATAACGCACCATAGACCACCAGCATGGAAATGATCAGTCCCGTAGTTGCAACGAGAATATTGTTATTGTCGACACCCCCCGCAGAACCGATCAATTGTAGAAGTTGATGGTCAGTGTCTTTTGGATCTACAGTTTTATATAAATAAAAGAAAATAATGAGTGGCACAAAGTCTAAAAGTGCTTTCATGTTAGAGTATCTAAATCTGATCAAATAAATGTCATAGTATAGAGATGCACGGCGTAGATTTACATACACATAGTAATATTTCTGATGGAACTTTGAGTCCTCAGCAATTGGTCGAAGCGGCTGCGGAAAAACTTATCCATACTTTGGCCCTGACTGATCATGACACTATGGACGGTTTAGTGTTGGCTGAAGAAGCTGCCAAAAATCATGAGATTAAGATAATTTCTGGAGTCGAGATTTCTAGCCAGTGGTCACGTCCTGCTACCAAGAAAAATTATGGCGTACATATTGTGGCACTCAATGTTCAGAATCCTGAGCCGTTACAAAAAGCCCTCAATCAGCAGAAGATCATTCGTGCCGAACGCTCTAAACAGATCTGTGACCTTCTGGTTCCTTTAATTAGTCAGGATATTTATGCTGACGTGATTGCCAAAGTTGACAATATTCCTGATCGGGTTACCCGAACCCATATTGCCAAAACGCTGGTAGAAAAAGGCATTGTGACCCGCCCCCAACAGGCCTTTGATAAGTACATCAAGGAAGGTAAAAAGGCCTATGTCAAATTTGATGGTCTGGGTCTGGAAGAAACCATTCAGGTGATTCATGACAGCGGTGGCTTTGCCGTGCTGGCGCATCCGACCCGTTATGATTTATCGGCGACCAATATTCGTTATCTGATCGAGATCTTTGCCAAGTTTGGTGGAGATGCGGTGGAGTTACCGCCCGCCATTGATCCAAGTTCAACCCGTCAGATGGTCGACCGGATGATTGCAGAGCAAGGCCTTAAAGTATCAATAGGAAGTGATTTTCATGGCGATAATATGCCTTGGATTAAACTGGGCCAAGTCCCAAGCCTAAAACCAGGGCAGATCGGGATCTGGGAGAGTTTTATTTAATGAGTTAAGCAGTAGTCGCAACACTGCTACCCATCCCAACGTGAAGGAATTCTCTCTTTGGATAAGAGAGGTAACCTATTAAAGCAAATTATTATCTTGTGCCTGAATCGGTGGCGGTGTCGGTTTGCCCAGAGTGCCTAACAGTTCGATTTCAATGGTACGAACCATGGAGTCCAGTGGCAAGTCATTGCTTTGAGTTCCGAAAGGTTCTTCAATCTCTGAGCTTAGTGCATCCAGTCCCAAAAAAGTATAGGCCAAAATACCGACCAGCAAAGGCGTAAACAGACCAAGCGTTGAGCCCAGACTAAAAGGTAAAATAAAACAGAAAAAATATACGGTACGGTTCAAGAGTACCGAATAGGCAAAAGGCAAAGGCGTCGTCGCAATCCGGTCACAACCTGTCTGCACAATACTGAGTTCCGCGACATGATTATTCATCTGCATATAAATGATGTCAGAGATTTCACCTTCTTTGAGAGCTTGCATTAGCTCCCACTGAATCAGACTCAAGGTATATTGCGGTGCATTGGCCTGTTGATAGAGCTGAGTAATCGCCTGCTGGCTCATCCCACTTGTTTCCACCAGTTCAGTCGGATTGGCTGTCTGATGGCGCAGACGGTCACGCAGTACGTTCGCGAAAACGATGACGTGCTGAATCACACGTTCACGACGGCCTTGAGACAACATCCGGCAGTCACGGTCAAAATGACGTGCATTGGCAATCAGAATACCCCAGAGTTTACGTGCTTCCCACCAGCGGTCATAACAAGCAGTATTTTTAAATCCGAGAAAGATAGACAGTACTACGCCGATGAGGGTAAAGCCGACGAGAGGGAGTTCTGGAAAATGAAAATAACCTACACGTGAAAAACCACCAATAATGGCTGAAATCAGCATGACCACGCCTAAAGGAGGTAAAACCTTAGGTAAAATCGTTCCTCGCCAGGAAAATAATAATTTAAAAACGTTCTGCTGGTCACGTACGATCATTTATTGGAATCATCACAATTTTTTTTCATGATCTTCTTGAGTTGTAGCTGCTTTGTCAAGTGCTATTCCCCCTTAGGCTTCAGGTTTGATGAGTTGCTGCTCAGCAAAGGAAAAACTGCCCTCCAGCGCGATGATGCAATGGTCAATTAAACGGATATCGACCAGTCGACATGCCTGTTGAATCTGGCGGGTCAGATACAGGTCAGCCTTAGAAGGAGTGGCTTGGCCCAAGGGATGATTATGCGCAATCACAATTGAAGTTGCCTGTTGGGTAATGGCATATCTGAGCAACTGATTAATCGAAATATCACATGCATTCACAGAGCCATAAAACAGCTTTTTAAATGCAATTTTCCTTAAACTGGCGTCCAGACACAGGACCGCGAATACTTCCTGATTTTCACTCAATAATTCGAAACGTAAATAATCCCGTAGTCTTTTTGAATTACTTAATTCTAAAGAATCCTGTTTAAGATGCTCGGCAATATAACGCCGTCCTAATTCTTTAACCGCCATCAGTTGGGTATATTTACTGATGCCCATGCCATGAAACTGGCTGACTTCCTGCAAAGGTGCATCGAGTAAAGCAGTTAAATGACCAAAATGTTGAATCAATAGCCGGGCTAATTCTACGGCCGAATGCTGTTGTGATCCTGATCGGAGAAAAATGGCCAGCAGTTCTGCATCAGATAAACTTTCTGCCCCATATTGAATTAAACGTTCCCGCGGCCGTTCCAGTTCAGGCCAGTTTTTGATTGAAAATTGCATAGTTATTAGACTTATTTATTATGAATTATGAGTTTTCCCTGAAGCTGATCTCTTGGGAATGCAATTATTTAATGCTATTGTGAGCCCCACTGCAACAGAAAGGTAAGCTGTTCGTGAGCTTTGATCTAAGTGTAATTCCTCATAAAAATATCATTTTAGCAGTCACTGGCGGTATTGCTGCCTATAAAAGTGCCATTCTGGTTCGCCGTCTGAAAGATGCCGGGTTTAATGTGCGGGTTGTCATGACTCAAGGCGCACAGGCTTTCATTACCCCTTTGACCTTTCAAGCCTTGTCAGGCAATCCGGTACATACCGAGTTGCTGGATCCTGAAGCAGAAGCGGGCATGGGGCATATTGAGCTGGCACGTTGGGCTGATCTGTTATTGGTTGCGCCAGCCAGCTGCGACACGCTGGCAAAATTTGCAGCAGGCCTTGCAGATGATTTGCTGAGCACTTTGTATCTGGCAACCAATGCACCGGTCTGGGTCGCACCAGCCATGAACCAGCAGATGTGGGCTGCCAAAGCAACCCAGCGTAATCTTGCGACTTTGATTGAAGATGGCGTACATGTGATTATGCCGGATGCCGGTTCACAAGCTTGTGGTGATGTAGGCTTGGGCCGTATGCCGGAGCCGGAAGAGCTGGCACGTCAGGTCACAGAATATTTCCATAAAGCTCAGCGCGCGATTGCAGAAAAATTTGGCATGCTGGCGGGTAAGCAAGTCACGATTACAGCTGGTCCGACCCGTGAAGCGATTGACCCGGTACGTTATATTTCCAACCATAGTACCGGGAAAATGGGTTTTGCATTGGCAGCAGCCTGTTATGCAGCTGGAGCGAATGTCACCCTGATTGCTGGTCCGGTGAGCCTAGATACCCCAAATGGCGTCAAACGTAAAAATGTTTCTTCGGCAGTGCAAATGCTGAATGAAAGCATGCAAATGCTGGAGCAGGGTTGTGACATCTTCATTGCGACCGCTGCAGTAGCTGATTATCGTGTCGCACAGGTAGCCGAGCATAAAATCAAGAAAGCAGGCGATGAGCTGAATGTCGCTTTAATAAAGAATCCGGATATTGTGGCGACCATCGCACAGCAGGAAAAACGTCCATTTATGGTAGGCTTTGCTGCAGAAACCCGAAATATTGAAGAATATGCAGCGGGTAAACTGGTGGCGAAAAAACTGGATATGATTGCCTGCAATGATGTTTCGCGTGCGGATATTGGCTTTGCATCCGATGAAAATGCCATGACGGTATTCTTTGCCGAACACTATCATCTGGATAAGCGTGATCTGGACAAAGCCTCTAAACAGGAAATTGCCCAGCAACTGGTTGAAGCGATCCATGATGCCTTGCACCATGATCCTGCTGCAGAAGATGATTTTTAAGTTTTAAATGACGATTAAAGCCCTGACTGATTCAGGGCTTTTTTATAGGGTTTTTTACCATGAAGTTAAAAAGCCAGTACAACATAAAAATAAAAACGACTTTATAGACTAAGGATTTATTTATTCATTTATTTAAAAAAAGTATAAAATGGATCACAGAATAATCCAAAGATGAAAAGTTTTACACATCTGTAAAGCAGTGAGAGAACACAAGGGGGCGGGATGAAAAAAATCATAATGATATTGATGATCGCCTGTCTGGCTGGATGCAGCTATTTTGTATCGATTGATGAACTGGCCAGAAATATTCAAGGACAAATGCAGCAAGAATTTAATGCCAATCCGAATTATCAGCATTATCGTCTGACTGTAGTAAATGTAAAAATCCGCCATCGCAAAGGCAATGAGTTTGAAGCAGTTTCACATCTGAATTATCAGGGTAATGAATATCCCATTAACGTTAAAATTTCAAAGGTGAATGGTGGTTATAGCTGGGCCATTGAAGATGATGCTTTTGCCTTTATCGATGAAATCGAGATTGAAAAATATCGTCAGCAACTGGATCGTGAACTGGAACAGTTGGCCTCATCACTTGATGATCTGGAACCTGTGCATGAACCTACCAGTATTGAGTTAGGGCCAGATGTCCGTCCAGTTACAGAGCCTGTTCTGCAAGCGGCTTCCTATGATGAAGAACCGATTCCGGTCGGAAATATTACGGCCTATACCCACTAATTTTTATTTTAGGTCATAAAAAAGCACCGGATCTCGGGGCTTTTTGATTTTAAGGCTGAACTTGATGTTCACGCAGATAATCTTCAGTGCGCTGCATGGCTTCCTGAATATTCAATAATGCTGTTTCTATATCTTTTAGCGTTTTGGCATTGCCACCGCTTAAAGCCTGACGCCATTTACGTGCACCTGGTAAGTTCTGAAATAAACCTAAAATATGACGGGTAATAATTGACAATGGTGCACCTTCAGCCATACGTTGGGCAATATAAGGCAGCATTTGTTGCATGATCTCAAAACGGTCCGGTGCTTCGAGATTCCATAGTTGACCCAGCTCAGCTAACAGGTACGGGTTGTGATAGGCTTCGCGGCCAATCATCACGCCATCGACATGCTTGAGATGTTCAAGCGTTTCTGCATAAGTTTTAATTCCGCCATTAATTTCAATGGTCAGTTTCGGACGGTCCTGCTTCAGACGGTAAACATCTTCATAGCGTAGTGGCGGGATTTCACGGTTTTCTTTAGGTGAAAGACCTTGGAGTAAAGCAATTCGGGCATGCACAATAAAGTTATCGCAACCGGTTTTGGCGACCGTATCCACAAAATGCAGCATTTCTTCATAAGAATGCATGTCATCAATACCAATGCGGTGTTTCACACTGACCGGAATATCCACGGCATTACGCATTGCATCAATACATTCTGCGACCAGATCAGGTTCAGCCATCAGGCAGGCACCAATTTTATTATTCTGTACCCGATCACTCGGACAGCCGACATTCAGGTTAACTTCATTGTAACCCCAGTCCTGAGCCATTTTAGTACAAGTTGCCAGATCTTGAGGGTTGGAACCGCCGAGCTGTAACACAATCGGATGTTCTTCTTGATTGAAGTCCAGATGGCGTTTGGCATCGCCATGAATGATGGCGCCCGTAGTCACCATTTCGGTATATAAAATGACATTTGGATTAAACAGGCGCGCAAAGAAACGATAATCTTTTGTCGTCCAGTCCATCATCGGCGCAACACTGATGCGAGGTTGAAGTTTGTTTTCAATGGTGCTGAGATCAGTCATTCAAAATCACGCCTTAAATGAAATGGAAGAGAAATAGCAGTACTAGAATAAGCAGGAGTTGCTGGAAATCTGCTCAAAAAAGCAGTACTGCAAAAAGAGGGCGTAATACTAGCATAAAATTTGCATGACCAAAGGCTGAACTGCATGAGGATCTATAACTGTCATTCCAATAAAGATATTTAACAAGAGAAATTGTGGGAATTGAAAAATAAACTCCCAGTCATTCTGCAATGCTATATTTTGAGATAATTAAGATTAAGATAAAGAAAACGAGATAAATAAGGAGAATAACGATGCTCATGTTGGAGGAGATTTATAAAAGCAAAAAACCTCAGCATTCAGACTATTTTAATTTACGGATTCAACGGGGACTTAGCTGGTTTAAAAAAGCATTAGAGTTGGATCAGGAATTAGAGTTTAAGTTTATTAGCCTGTGGATCAGTTTTAATTCGATCTATGCACAAGAAACAGAGGTTCGTCAGGATCAACAAAGCCTGCATCAATTTCTGGAAACCCTCTGTCAAAAAGATGTGGAGCAAAAACTTCAGCATATTGTCTGGGAAAAATACAGCCAGCCAATTTCTACACTGCTGGATAGCCCTTATACCGATCAAGGTTTCTGGGATTATCGCCATCATAAAGTCAGTCTGGAAAGCTGTCGTGAAGCATTAGATCAGCAAAAACAGAAAATACAAAAAGCTGTTCAAGAGCGGAATTTAACTGAAATCTTATTGGTGATTTTTAACCGTCTTTCCACCTTGCATTATCAGCTTATGCAGGGCGGTGCGACTTATCAGAGCTCATTTAACGTCAGACAGCTCCAAGACAGTTGCCGGGTTCTGGCCGGGTTGCTGCCCACTTTTATCTGCATTCTTTTGGAAAATGCAGCGACTTGGGATTCGGGTAAACCTTATTACCCAGTGGTACAAGTCAGCTAAATCGGTTTAAGCTTTTGCTCGATGTTGTTGCCATTGATCAATCAACGCAAACAGGGCGGCGCATAGTGCCAAGCCAAGTCCAAACAGACAGGTCATGCTCCAGCCACCATGATGCCAGGCATATACCCCCAGAGCTGAACCACAGGCACCACCAATAAAATACAGCGTCATGTAAATAGAGTTCAGTCGTGATTTGGCATCTGGGCGCAAGCGGAAAATCACGTTCTGATTACAGCTATGAGTAATCGCCAGACCTAAGTTAATCAGGGCATAACCCA
Source organism: Acinetobacter sp. YH12249 (assembly GCF_013417475.1). Classification (NCBI taxonomy): domain Bacteria; kingdom Pseudomonadati; phylum Pseudomonadota; class Gammaproteobacteria; order Moraxellales; family Moraxellaceae; genus Acinetobacter; species Acinetobacter sp. YH12249. Next base: position 18,336 of record NZ_VPDX01000012.1, read on the forward strand.
GAATATAACTGAGCAGGGACACGCCACCAAAATATAAAAATAGCCAGCTTCCTGCCAGAATTGAACAGCCAATCCAGGTCAGGATCTTGATATAGCCACGATCTGCCCATTTACCAATAACCTGAGTCGACAGCGCACCAAAAACACCAACCAAGGTTACTAGGCCCACCATCACATCAGAAAGATGAAAAGGTTTCTGGGTCAGCAGCAGGGCAATGGTTGAAAACAGCATGCTCATGGCGGCAAAGGCACATGCACCAATCAGGGAGCGTAAGCCCAGTCGCGGTTCCTCACGCATTAGCATACCCATGGATTTAAAAATTGCTGCATAGCTGATACGCATACGCGGCATGCTGGGCAATTGTCCTTTTAAGTAAAAGCCCAAAACCAGCAGTGCCATACTACTGAGCGCATAAATGGTTTTCCAGTGAAACAGGTCTGAAAGCAATCCGGCAATACTGGTCGACAATAAGATACCGACTAATAAGCCACTCATGAGAAAACCGACCACTTCTCCGGTTTTTTCAGGTCGGACAGCCATCGTAGCTAAAGGAATCAGAATCTGGGCAGCAACAGAAAATAGCCCAGCAATAATAGTCCCCACCCAGAGCATCGGCAGGTTGACTGCTGTGGCACAGATCAGCAAGCCTAATGCGGCACCAAACATCAAGAAAGGAATGAGTCTGGACTTATTCAGCATGTCTCCCAAAGGCACAATAAACAGCAGGCCCAAAGCATAAGACACCTGCGCAAAGGTCACGGTCAGCGCCACTTGGGATTCTGGTACCTGATAATATTGCTGAATTGAGGAGATAAGCGGTTGGCAATAATAGTTTGCACCTGCACATAAACCACATGCGATCGCCATCAGCCATAACAGAGATTTATTTTGACTGATATCGAGAGGAGGAGACATGGCAAGTACCTTAAGCTCAGAGAGAATTTTTATAAAGAACATCAAAGATGATGCAGAAGTTGCAGGCACTATAGGCGAAAACCCGTCAGGATAAAAGTAGAAAAATAGTGCAAAGTACTCAAACTCATACAAGAGAAATGCCACAAAAAAGTACGTTTCTGGATGGAGAAGAGATGAAAATTCGCTAGAAATTTAACTTTTTCACTTAAGAAAATGTACGTGGAAGCGCTTTGTATTAAGTCATCTCATTTAAGACCAAGTGACAGAGATCAATCTGAATCAGTGATTGCCCAAAATTGGTGCAAAATGAAGAGTTCGTAAATCTAACAGTGGACTGAGTATTAATATAATAAATGTTGCAGAATATTTTTTTCACCTATTTCAGGCAAGTCTTAAGACTTGAGTTGAATAAGTCAAGTAAGTGAATCCCAAATCAATTTTTTCATCATTAATTCATATTTTTTATGAGTGAAAAATGAAAAAGTTATAGGAAAACAGTATTTTTAGATCTTAAAAATGAATATTCCAAAGTAGATTAAATTTGTCAAAAAGGTCAAAAACAGGAAACTGCCCTAGAAAATTGCCTTAATTTAGGCTTTATCAGTTCATTTGAAATAAAGATTTGCTGAGCAGAAAAAATGAAATATCTGTCAGAATGATCAATGTAACAAAATAAAACAAAAAGTAATCTAATAAAAAATAACCAAGAAAACAGTCATCGTTCAAGAGAATGAATATCGTTTATAAATTCAGCAAATCAAAATAATCAGGCTCAACTAATAAATGCTATATGACAGCATCATTTTTATGAATCGTCAGTTCAAAATATGGGTATTTATTAAATAAATAATAGGTAGTAATTTCTAGAAGTTTAATTAGAATCCAAAAATTCAACAAAAACACATCCTGAGGGGAAGCACCGTAAATCACGGTGTTTACTTAAGAAAAAATTAGCTTGAGGGACGCTCATGCAGATTGGAATTCCAGCCGAAACTGTCGTCGGTGAAAATCGCGTCGCTGCGACGCCTGAGACAGTAAAGAAATTGATCAGCGCTGGTCATAGTGTGGTGATCGAACGTGGAGCAGGTGTTAAAGCTGCTTACATCGACAGTGCCTATGAGCAAGTTGGTGCCAAAATTACGGATGATGCCTACACCGGTAGCCAGATAGTTTTGAAAGTTCGTGCACCGAAGGGTGAGGAAATTCAAAAGCTGTCAGCCAACACCACGGTTGTAGCGATGTTTGACCCATACCGCAATACCGAGCTTGACCAGTTCGCGGCACAGAATGTGTCTGCATTTGCTCTTGAGCTTTTGCCACGTACTCTATCACGTGCGCAAAACATGGACGTATTGTCTTCGCAAGCGAACCTTGCAGGTTATAAATCAGTGCTTTTAGCTGCTGCTGAATATCAGCGCATGTTCCCGATGCTGATGACAGCGGCAGGTACGGTAAAACCGGCTCGTGTCGTGATCATGGGTGTCGGGGTAGCAGGCCTTCAAGCAATTGCAACAGCGAAACGCCTGGGTGCAGTCGTAGAAGCAACTGACCTTCGTCCGACTGCCAAAGATCAGGTTGAGTCTTTGGGTGGTAAATGGCTAGACGTGCCAATGTCTCCTGAAGAGCAGGCACGTGCTGATGAAGCAGCTAAAAACGGTTATGGCTGGATGCCAGGTGAACAGTACATCAAGGATCAGGCCGCGATTGTCGATAAAGCAGTATCGAATGCCGATATCGTGATTACCACTGCATTGTTACCAGGTCGTGATGCACCACGCTTAATCCGTGCTGAAACTGTAGCCAAGATGAAACCAGGCTCAGTGATTCTGGATATGGCAGTGGAATCAGGCGGTAACGTTGAAGGTTCTAAGTGCGGCGAAACTGTTGTGACTGAAAACGGTGTGAAAATTCTGGGTGTTCCGAATATTCCATCAACGGTATCGACTGAAGCTTCAGCGCTATATGCACGTAACGTCTATAACTTTGTTGAAACACTTTTTGATGCAGACAAGAACTTTGTCCTGAATCAGGAAGATGAAATTCAAAAAGCCCTACTTGTCACTCACGGCGGCCAAGTGCTGTTAAAACGTGGTTAAGGAGCAGACTCATGGTTGAAACAATTACGATTTTCGTCCTGGCCATCTTCGTGGGTTACTACGTGGTTTGGGGGGTAACACCAGCACTACATACGCCATTGATGGCGGTGACCAATGCCTTGTCTTCGATCATTATCGTGGGCGCAATGATTCAAACCGTTGGCCTGCCAATGGTGGGCGTTGAAGGCAGCGTGGATTTCCAGACCATTAACGTGGTGAGTGTACTGGGGGCAATCGCAGTATTTCTGGCGAGCATTAATATTTTCGGTGGCTTTGCCGTGACTGCACGTATGCTGGAAATGTTCAAACCTAAGCAAAAGAAAAAAGAGGGTTAAACCATGGAATTTATTCGAGAGTATGCGGATTGGTTCTACCTGATTGGCGCCGTTCTTTTTATCTTAACGCTACGTGGTTTATCTGGTCCTAAAACTGCAATTGCAGGTAACCGCTACGGTATGATCGCCATGGCGATTGCTGTAGTGACCACATTCTTTGTTGCTGAAAATCCAGTAGTCTGGATGATTCTTGCAGCAATGGCTGCGGGTGCAGTGGTGGGTATTGCGCGTGCACGTACTGTACCAATGACCCAGATGCCAGAAACAGTAGCACTCATGCACTCACTGGTGGGTCTGGCTGCGGTACTGATTGCAGTTGCGGCAATTATCCATAACAACAAGCTGGTTGAATTGGGCCCGGACCTGTTAGCTGCAAATGGTGTGACTTTCCATGAAATGAGCAAGGTTCACCTGTTTGAACTGTTTGTGGGCTGTTTTGTTGGTGCGATTACCTTTACTGCTTCTGTATTTGCATACGGTAAGCTGGCTGCAAAGAAATGGGCAAAAACCATTTCAGGTGGCTGGGTAAAACCGGTTCAGGCTCTGATCTTTATTGCAATGCTGGCAGCAGGGATTCACTTCTTCCTGACAGGTAGCATGACATCTTTCTGGGCGATGACTGGTCTTGCGCTGGCATTTGGCTGGGTATGGATTGCGCCAGTTGGCGGCGGCGATATGCCGGTTGTGGTTTCGCTGTTGAACTCATTCTCAGGCTGGGCAGCAGCGGGGATTGGTTTCACACTCGAAAACAACATGCTGATCGTCGCGGGTTCGCTGGTTGGTTCTTCAGGTGCGATTCTGTCTTACATCATGTGTAAAGCGATGAACCGTTCAATCATCAATGTATTGTTTGGTGGTGCGATGGGTGGTGCAGCTGCGCCGACAGCTGCTGCGGGTGCACAAGTGCAACGTAACTACCGTTCAGGTTCTGCAGATGATGCTGGCTTCCTGATGTCAAATGCAGACAGCGTTGTCATTGTACCGGGTTATGGTATGGCGCAAGGCCGTGCACAAAACGCAGTCAAAGAACTGGCAAACTTGCTGAAAGAGCAGGGCGTGACTGTACGTTTTGCGATTCACCCGGTAGCTGGTCGTATGCCAGGTCATATGAACGTATTGCTTGCAGAAGCTGATGTTCCTTATGAAGACATCCTGGAAATGGATGAGATCAACTCGGATTTCCCGGCAACTGACGTAGTACTGGTTATTGGTGCAAATGACGTTGTAAACCCGGCTGCAAAAGACGATCCGAACTCACCAATCTACGGCATGCCAATTCTGGAAGCTCATAAGGCACGCACCATCATGGTCATCAAGCGTTCTATGGCGACCGGTTATGCAGGTCTGGACAATGACCTGTTCTATAACGACAAGACCATGATGATTTTCGGTGATGCGAAGAAAGTTGTGGAAGATATGACTAAAGCGATTAATGGTACAGGTCACTAAGACTTTCCATTCGCTGAATCATCTTAAATCCTCCTTTTAAAAGGGGGATTTTTCTATTTAAATAAGAGAGAAATTTTCCCTCCTATATAAAAGATTAAAAGATGAATCGGGAAGAATTACAAAATAAAATTAGCTATGGTGTTTTATTTTTAGAAAATTGATCTGGATAAAATTGCAACAAAACGTTTAAAAAATAGGCTGAATGATTAAATCTGATCAAAAAACGAATTCATTAAAGTTTTTGACCCATAAATTTCTTTTTCGATTCAAGTTAAACAATATAAAAAAAGCGACCTACATAGGTCGCTTTTTTTGAATATTCGATGTTTATGCTACAGAATCTGCAGGATTGCGCCATAGGCTTTCTAGGTCATAGAATTTACGCGCTGTAGGCAGCATGCAGTGCACTACAACAAAACCTAGATCAATCAGGATCCATTCTGCATCACGTTCGCCTTCGATACCAAGCGGACGGAAACCTGCTTTACGTGCTTCTTCAGCAACATTATCTGCAAGTGATTTAATATGACGGGTTGATGTACCGCTTGCAATCACCATGGCATCTGCCACGTTACTGATGCTAGCAACATCAAGCTGAACAACTTCTTTAGCCTTTACATCTTCGAGGGCTGCATGTACAACTTTCAAGCATGCGTTTACTGCTTGTGCATGAGAATTCATAGTGTGATCGTGAGAATTAGAAGCGCTGGGCGATGGTTCTAAATTCATAGGGAGTATAATTTCCTAACAATTATGCATGATCTAATATAGCGGTTTTAGCCCAAAATTTCAAATGCACCTTCCGCCGCTTTAGTCATACTCCGGGAAGAACTGTTCTTTCCAGCCAAAGGATTCTTCCGAAGTCCCCAGAGGTTTATATTCGGCTGCGACATAACCATTGTATTGGCTATTCTCTAACCATTGAAAAATCTCATAATATGGAATGGAAGCGGTATTGGGTTGATGACGCCCCGGGCAGTCTGCAAACTGGATATGACCAATCTCTGCAATATTTTCTTTTAAGGCTTCAAGTACATCTTCACCCATCATGGCCATATGATAACAGTCATATTGCATTTTCAAGGCAGGATGATTGACAGCTTCCAGCATCTCCTGAGCTTGGGCCACATTCTGAATCAGGAAACGTGGCATGTCCTGACCGTTGATCATTTCAAAGACCGGCTGAATCTGATAATCAGAGAGCATGGAGCATGCAATTTTCAGATTACTCGCCAAGGTGTTCAGGCAAGGAAGCAGGTCACAATCCAGTGGCTGTTTGCCGGCCAGAATATTGACACTTGGCACATTCAGAGCAGTCGCATATTGAATGGCCTGCTCTACAGCATGACGAAACTCGATTTCCTGTCCAGGAATACCGGCCAGACCGTGTCCACCTTGCATCAGATCACCAGCAGGCACATTAATCAGGCAGATGTCCAGATCATGCAACTGAAGCTGCTGCTGAATCTGCTCAATGCTCAGTTCATAGGGAAACTGGATTTCCACATGTTTAAAACCGTGCGCATGAGCCAAGGCAAAACGTTCTAACAAAGGTACTTCCGTAAAAATCATGGAGAGGTTAACGGCGAGTTTGGTCATGGACTTTTCCTTGCTCAAGGCAGAATATTGAAATGAAATATTTAATGGTCTACGTGCTTGATTACAGTAGCCAGATCGGCCTCAGCAAATCCGTCTTGCTGATGGGCTTTGAGCTGAGACAGGGCCTGGCTTGCCACAGGGATATCCAAAGATAAAGTAGCAGCCAGTTGCACCGCATTGTTCAGGTCTTTCGACAGTGTCTGCACTTTCCATTGCACGGGTTCAAACGTCTGGCTGGCCATACGTGGGGCCAGAATCTGAAAAGGCTTGGAGTCAGCAAAACCACCGGCTAATGCTGGTGCAAGCAGGGCAGTATCTACACCGGCACGATCGGCCAAAGCTACTGCTTCAGCGATCAGGGTACTGTTCGCCGCTACAATCAGCTGGTTACAGATTTTAGTCGCCTGACCGGTTCCCGTATCACCCATGCGAGTGACACGTTGTGAAAGCACGGTATAGATGGGATCAAGTGCGGTAATAGTTTTTGCATCACCACCCGCGAAGATGACTAGCGTGCCTTGTTCTGCACCGGCTGTACCGCCAGACACAGGAGAGTCAATCCAGATCGCTTGTTTAGCTCGGGCCTGTTCAGCTAGAGTTTTGGTTTGATGTACGGAAAGACTGGAAAAATCGACAATAACCTGTCCAGCCACCAGATTGGGCTGAATCTGCTCAAAGACCGATTGCACTGCGGCATCATCTGCCAGACAAGTCAGAATAACCGGATAATTTGCAATTTGATCTAGAGATAGCGGAGTGGCTCCAAGAGCAAACAAAGGATCGCAGGCACTGGCCGTACGGTTCCAGACTGCAACTTGAAAACCTGCTTCTAGCAAGCGGGTTACCATACGACTGCCCATGAGTCCCATACCTAAAAAGGCAATTTTGCTATCATGATCGAATTGCATCTTATCTCTCATCTTTTGATTTTGCTTCAGTCACAATTAATTATATTGGCGTGGTACAAACTGCACGTCCGGATTTTTATCCTTCTTGCGTGCCAGTTGACTGTTTTTACCGAGTAACAGTTTAAGCTGCCAGATTTTTTCCATACGCAATGACTTGTTGGGTTTGTGCTCCATCGCATCCAGCACAAATTTAGAGGCCATCAAGGCATCTGGAGAGCGTTGTAACATTTCTTCAGCCAAAGCTTGTGCTTTTGCTAATGGCTGTTCATCAACATGGGTGATCAGGCCAATTTCTTTGGCATAGGCACCTTCAAAAATACGTGCGGTTAAGGTCAGCTCTTTGGCCAGATCAATCCCGATCAGACCTTTGAGTGAACGCGTTAATCCCATGTCTGGTACTAGGCCCCAACGAGTTTCCATAATTGACATTTTGGTCGCAGGGTGAGCGATCCGGATATCCGCAGCCAGCGCAAGTTGCATACCTGCACCAAAGCAGAAACCTTCAATGGCTGCAATGACGGGGACAGGCAGTTTCTGCCAGACCAGAAAAGCTTTCTGGAATAAGCTCTGTCCAGGACGGATCAGTTCCCAAGCCGCATAGGCCCGATTTTTAGGATTATTTAAATCGGCCAAGTCAATGCCGGCACTAAAGACCTGCGCTTCACCGGTTAAAATGACACAACGCACTGACTTGTCTTTTTTAATTCGGTTCGCAATCTGCACCAGTTCACGCAGCAGGGCAAAGCTCATAGCATTACGTTTGTCTGGACGGCTGAGAGTAACCGTGGCAATTCCATTATTTTTTTCAAAGCGCACAAGTGACATGGTATTCATCCTTAATTTTTCTGTAAGCGAGCATAGCATGAGCAATCTGTGCTTGCATGACAGCGCAGTCATACAGATATGAGTGATTAAAACAACAATGATTTAACCACTATGCTTGTTTAAGATTTGCTGGGCTGCCTGTTCTACCTGCTCAATTACGGCTTTCAGTTCATCCAGATATTTCAATACTTCCTGAACAAAACTGTCATCGGCCTTACGGCGTTCCTTACGCAAGGTCGAGACAAACTGCTCAAAACTTCCGGTAACTTTTTGCAGAGTCGGTGTGCCGACATAACGAGTAGCCCCATAGAGACGGTGCAAAACATGTTCCAGCTGCGGAAAATCTTCCAGCTCAATTAATTGCTCAATTTCATCCAGCTCTTTTTCAAAACTGTCGACCAGCATGCTGAGCAGATCGACGGCCAGATCTTCTTTATTGGCCGCCAGTTGCAGGCTTTGCTGCCAGTCCAGAATATTCGGATCTAGCGCATCAATGACATTGGCACGTTCCAGCACCGGAATCTTTTTAAAACTCTCAGTCGTCCAATGCGTCAGGATCTGCACGATCTGATCAATCTGAATAGGCTTAGTGACATAATCATCCATACCATTTTGTAGCAGTTTCTGTTTCTCATCGGAAAGGGCATGTGCCGTCAGGGCAATAATCGGCAGACGCTGATGATTTTCAAAAGTTGATTCCAGTGAACGGATTGCACGCGTGGTATCGATACCGGACATCACTGGCATCTGGATATCCATAAACACCAGATCAAAAGATGGCAGGCCCTGTTCATAACGACTCTGAATGATATCAATCGCTTCCTGTCCGCTAATGGCTTTGGTTGTGGTGACATTCAGTTCGGCCAGTAAGGCTTCTAGAACAATCAGGTTCGGCAGATGGTCATCAACGGCCAGAATATGCAGTCCCTGACCATTAAAGTCTTCATGCTGTTCCTGATCGAAGACAGGTTGATTACCAAGTAGCTGAATCAGAGCACTACGACTCAGTGGCTGATGCAGGGCACGGGCACGATGATCATTCAGCATGCTCGGATCAAGCTGCATTTGATAACCATACACAGCCAGATGTCCCTGATAGCGAGAGCGAATCTCTGTCAGTAGAGCCTGGCTATCGCCACTATGGTCAACAATTAGCCAGGTATTCTCAATATTCTGTAAATGGTTCAGACGACTGAACAGATCCAGAATGGACGTCGACTCAATATGTTTGACGCGATAATTTTCCAGATAATGTCTCAAAACATTCGCTGTTGCCGGATGGGCAAGATAAGACACAACGGTCAGATCACTGAAGTCCGGATGTTCATGAACAATATCTTCATCCACCGGGAATTGGGCAGTAAACCAGAAGGTTGAGCCTTTTTCTGTTGGTGCACGTTCCTGGTTATCTTCAAAGCCGATCTGACCATGCATCAGGTGAACCAGTTGCTTAGAAATGGCCAGCCCTAGACCTGTACCACCGAATTGGCGGGTGACCGAGGTGTCGCCTTGCGAGAACGATTCAAACAGTTTCTTGCGGTCAGTTCCGCTCAGGCCAATGCCGCTGTCCTGAACACTGAAATGCAGCAGACATTGTCCAATATCATCGTGCTCCATGCGTGCCCGGACAATGATTTCGCCATCTGGAGTAAACTTGATCGCATTGGAAATCAGGTTGGTCAGAATCTGCTTGAAGCGTAGTACATCACCAATCACATGTTTTGGCACATTGTCTGCAAAATAGAATGCCATATCGATATGCTTCTGTGCAGCCAGTGGCGAGAGCATGTCCATCACATCGAAAATGGCTTCTTCCAGATCAAAAGGTGCGGTTTCCAGTTCCAGTTTGCCGGCATCGATCTTGGAGAAATCCAGTACATCATTGATTAGGGCCAGCAGATGCGCAGAAGATTTGCGGATGGTCTGTAAATACAGGCTTTGCTCATTGCTAAGATTGCCTTGACGCAGCAGCAGGTGAATAAAACCATCAATACTATTTAAGGGTGTGCGTAATTCATGGGAAATATTGGCCAGAAACACCGACTTGGCCTGGTTGGCCGAAATCGCCTGATCACGTGCCTGACGATAAGTAATATTTTGAACTTCTAAAGTATCTAGAGTACGGCGCAAATCATCTTCAGTCTGTTCGGTATGCTCGCGCAATTCCAGAAAACTGAAATGCAGACGTTTCACCACATTGGCAATATCACGCTGCAAAAGACGCAATTCACCGGTACTGTTAATCACCATATGCTGATCTAGGGTGTCGGCATTCAGGCGTTGCAGCTGCATGCGAATTTCATACATCGGTGCAATCCAGCGACGAGAATAGAAATTCAGACATAACAACAAGAGCAATAAGGTCAATAAGCCGGTCGCAATCAAAACAATCAAAACCCGGTAGCGGGCAATTTCTAAGGGCTGATTGTCCAGTTCGATCGCCAGCCAGCCTGCATTCATGCCATTTTCATTTACTTTGACTGCATAAATATGATTGTTTTTATCTAAGATCGGGCCAACAAAATTGCCGTCTTTTTTAAAGTCCGGCCAAGGCGCCTGTTCCTGAAACCCAATACCGAGTTTACTTTTACCATTTTCATCCAGAATAGCCGCACGAACCAGATGCTTTTCATTCAGCATATTTTGCATGGCGTCATGAGCTTGTTCATATTGCCATGGATAAAGGCTCAAAATGTCCAGCGCATATTCAGAAGTGGCCTGAAAACGGGTCAGAATCGCAATGGCCATCTGCTTTTGCTGGGCACGGGCCGCATTGGAAGTTTCCGAGATGACCAGAGCAGCACCAACACAGGCCAGAATAGTAATGGGTACAAAAATCAGTGCAATCAGCTGTCCATAAGCATGATTTAAGTGTAGGCGTTTAAACAGCTTTTTGTTGATATTTGACATGATTCAAGCAGTATTTTCCTTATGCTTTGCATATTAGCATGCTTTAAATCTACTGTTAAAATTTCAGTATTATTTTTCTAAAGCTTCAGATTAAGGCAGAAAATAAGAACCATTGCGCTTAATAGTCGTTATGGGGGGTTGAGCAAACCTTTTTAGGGGTAGAGGTGAGCTAAGTCACTGTCACAATTGAGGAGTTTTATCAAGCTAAAACGGGACGAATTGGCCATGCCGATCGTGATTTATACAGTTTTATGCAAAAGCACTGCTATAAATGGGTGCAGGGAAATGCATTTTTTCATACAATAGCCGCACCTCGATATAGGTGCAAATAATGAGTAATACCACCCCTGATTTTCAAGCAGACGAATTTTTACTGGACCATTATGTAGGCAAAACGCCACTGGTGCGTTTGCAGCGTCTGGCTAGTCACACTCAAGCCACAGTACTCGCAAAACTCGAAGGAAATAATCCGGCAGGCTCGGTCAAGGACCGTCCAGCGTATAACATGATCATGCAGGCGGAAAAGCGCGGACAGATCAAACCGGGTGATACCTTGATTGAGGCGACCAGCGGAAATACAGGGATTGCATTGGCGATGGTTGCGGCCATGCGTGGTTACAAGATGCAGCTGATTATGCCGAATAACATGAGTCAGGAACGTAAGGACGCAATGCGTGCTTATGGTGCTGAACTGATTGAAGTGACCAAAGAGCAGGGCATGGAAGGTGCACGTGATCTGGCCTTGCAAATGCAGGCTGAAGGTAAAGGTCTGGTGTTAAACCAATTTGGTAACCCGGACAATGTCGAAGCGCATTACCTGACCACAGGTCCTGAAATCTGGCAGCAAACAGGTGGCAAAATTACACACTTTGTCAGCTCAATGGGTACTACAGGTACGATCATGGGCGTATCTAAATATCTGAAAGAAATGAATCCGGATATTCAGATTGTGGGCCTACAGCCATCTGATGGTTCTAGTATTGCCGGTATCCGCCGCTGGCCAGAAGAATATTTGCCAACGATTTTTGATCGTAGCCGTATCGACCGTATTATCGATATTCCACAGATTGAAGCGGAACGCACCATGCGTAAACTGGCGCAAAAAGAAGGTATCAGTGCCGGTACATCTTCTGGCGGTGCAGTTTGGGCATCCATCAAGCTCGCAGAAGAAAATCCGGATGCAGTAATTGTATGTATTATCTGTGACCGTGGTGACCGTTACCTGTCTACAGGCTTATTCTCTGTACAAGACCCTGAATAATTTTTGAGAAATCTTTTATGCGCCTGCCTGTTTTAACTTTCGATATTGAAACCCAAACCGATCTTAAATCAGGCGCGCATCTGTTTGGTCTGGATCTGCCCGAGGCTGATCTGGATCAGGCCCTGACCAAGTTACGCCGTCAGGAATCAGGCTCGGACTTTCAGCGTCTGCCTTTGCATGAGATTGTCTGTATTTCCGGCTTATGGATGGATGAACAGGGTATGCGCCTGTTTTCTTTCAGCCGTGAACAATACAGTGAAGCAGAGATTTTAAAAAAATTCTTATCCATTTTTGAAAAGCGTCATCCAACTCTAGTCAGTTGGAATGGCTCACAATTTGACCTGCCGGTTATTCTTTATCGGGCCATGTATCATGGTTTATCTGCCCCAAGTCTGTTCGATCAGGGCGAAATCGATACGCAAAAGCGTTATAATAACTACCAGAATCGTTACCATCAGCGTCATGTTGATTTGATGGATGTTATGGCCATGTTTCATGCCCGTCATTTTCAGAAACTGGATGATGTTGCTCATTTACTGGGTTATCCAGGCAAGCGTGGTGATGGTGGCTATCATGTACCTGAATATGTACGTAACCAGCAATGGAACGCACTCACCAGCTATTGCGAAGGTGATGTGCTCAATACCTGGTTGGTCTATATTCGCTGGCTGTTGCTAAAAGGCCAGTTGATGTTGCCTGATTATCAGCATCTGGTGCAGAGTACGATTCAATACCTGCATACCCAGCCGCAACATGCAGATTTTTTATCAGTCTGGCGTGAAACCTCACAAAGAACTGAATTTACCCGTTTTGATTTTCCCATCTCCACATCCTAGGTTTTCATGAAACGTCGAGTACAACCACGTCCAGCGCCGCAATCCGAGTATATTTTTCAGGTTGAATCACTTTCACATGAAGGACGTGGCATCGCTCACTATGGTTCACATCCGGATCATCCACTTGAAAAGCATGGTAAGAAAGTCTTTATCCGCTATGCCTTGCCGGGTGAAACCGTACGTGCCCGCATTACCCGTGAAGTCAAAAAACTGGAAGAGGCGGATAGCCTGGAGTTGCTCAGTGAGGCTTCCGAGATCAGGGTCAAACCTGTGTGTCCACATTTTGGCATATGCGGCGGCTGCAATATGCAGCATATCCATCCAGATGCCCAAATTGAACTTAAGCAGAATGTTCTGAAATCACATTTGCAGCATTTTGCCGGGATTCAGCCTGTAGAATGGCTGCCACCGTTACGTTCACAACGTGAAGATTACCGTCGTAAAGCCCGGATTGGGGTGCGTTATCTGCCTCAAAAAGAAAAGTTGGTGGTTGGTTTTCGTGAAAACCAGTCCAATAAGCTGACCTCGATTGACCGCTGCATGATTCTAGATCGCGAGTTTGGATCGGTTACACGTCTTAAACAATTGCTCCAAAGTCTCGATGGTCAGGCAGATATTGGTCATATAGAATTGGCTATGGGTGATCATGACATTGCGTTGCTCATTCGTGAAACCGCAGAATTATCGGTAACAGATGTCAACCGATTGCGCCAATTTACGTTAGAGAAAGGTTGGCAGCTTTATTTGCAGCCTGCAGGCCAAGATTATTTGAAGCGGATTGATGAGCCTGAACAGGCAGCACGCTTACACTATGGTCTTGATGACTTTGATGTGGAATTCGGTTTTAATCCATTGGACTTCACTCAGGTCAATTCAACGATCAATCCGCAAATGGTGCGCTTGGCATGTGATTTGCTTCAATTACAGCAGGGCGAACGCGTTCTGGATCTGTTTTGTGGATTAGGAAACTTTTCTTTGCCACTGGCGCGCTGTGTTGGTGCGTCTGGTCAGGTGGTTGCGGTTGAGGGAAGTGAGGAAATGGTGCAACGCGGTGCGGAAAATGCTAACAATAATGGTATTGCACAAGTTTCGTTCTATTCACAAGATTTAACCAGAGATTTTTCGCACCAGTCTTGGGCAAATCAAGGATTTGATGCATTATTAATCGACCCGCCACGTGCTGGAGCAGAAGAAGTCATGCATTATATTCCTCAGTTTGGTGCCAAAAGAATCGTTTATGTGTCATGTAATCCTGCTACGCTTGCAAGAGATGCAGGGCTACTGGTACAACAGGGTTATCAGCTAACCAAAGCCGGTGTGATGGATATGTTTACGCATACCGGACATGTCGAGTCGATTGCCTTGTTCGAAAAAGAAAATTAAATAAACGATCAAAGAGATGATGTATCTAAAAGTAGGAGAAGGGTATGGTCACAGTACGTGAGCAACTGCCTGGGCGGCTCAATGAGTTGTCACAGGAGGCGACTGTAGAACATGCCGAACAAGCACAGCAGGATCTGACTGAATGGTTAGATCGGGTTCGTGGCATATTAGACGGGGCTCCCCTGAAGCAGCTCGAAGAAGTTGCCCGTTTAACCTTAGAAAAAGAGCTACAAAGTACGGTTCAGCATCGCTCTAATACCTTCTATACCGGTATTGAAATGGCGGATATTCTCGCGCATCTCTATGTCGATGAAGATACCTTGTCCGCTGCCATGCTTTACCGCGCAGTACGTGAAGGCGTCATGCCACTGGCAGAAGTGCAGGAAAAATTCGGTGAACAGGTCTACAGTCTGGTCAAAGGCACGCTGTCCATGGGTAAGCTGTCTGAGCTGATTGAAAAAAATAAACGCCTGGAAGATCACTTTAATAATAACCAGCGTGAACATCTGTCTGGCATTTACAAGATGCTGATTTCAGTGACAGAAGATGTCCGCGTCGTGTTAATCAAGCTGGCAGAACGTACCTATGCACTGCGCGAACTGGCCAATTCTTCACGTGAACGGCAAGAACGGGTCGCACGAGAAATTCTCACCATTTATTCTCCTCTAGCGCATCGTCTCGGGATTGCCCAGTTGAAATGGGAACTCGAAGATCTGGCCTTCCGCTATCTGGCGCCAGAACGCTATAAAGAAATTGCCTCTTTGCTGAATGAAAAGCGTCTGGAACGTGAACAATATATTCAGTTCGTGATTGATAAATTGCGTGAAGAGCTGGCAGAACACGGCATTGAAGCTGAAATTAACGGCCGGGTGAAGCACATTTATTCGATCTATCGGAAAATGAAAAGCAAAAGCCTGAGCTTCGACCAGCTGTATGACATCCGTGCGCTGCGTGTATTGGTGAAAAGTGTGCCTGAGTGTTATCACACGCTCGGGATCGTACATCAATTGTGGCGACATATTCCGCATCAGTTTGATGACTATATTACCAATCCGAAGGCCAATGGTTATCGCTCTTTACACACAGCTGTGATTGCGGAAAACAAGTCACTTGAAGTGCAGATTCGTACTTATACGATGCATGAAGAGGCTGAACTTGGCGTATGCTCACACTTCAACTATAAGGAAGGTTCGAAAAATACCGATACTTCCTTTAATCATCGTCTGCACTCCCTGCGTGCAGTGATTGAGCATTATCAGGAACGCAATGAAGCCAGTGCACATAAGGATGAAGAAGAGGAAGTTGAAAATTTTGAGCATATTCAAGATTTTGAAGGCTTTGAAAAAATCTATGTGTTCAGCCGTGATGGTGATATTAAAGAGTTACCACGAGGGTCAACCGTACTCGACTTTGCCTATCATGTACATACGGAAGTCGGTAACAAATGCTATGCGGCCCGGGTCAACCAGCGCTATGTGCCTTTAACCTATGCCTTGAAAACCGGGGAACAGGTTGAGATTCTGACCAAGAAAGACCGCGAACCAAATCGGGACTGGTTGGTTAATTCACTGGGTTATATCAAGACTGCACGTGCCCGTGACAAGTTACGTCACTGGTTCCGTCAGCAGGATCGCAGTAAGAACCTGGAAGTGGGTCGTGAAATTCTGAATAAAGAATTGGCACGTCTAGCAATTCACCCGAAATCAATCGACTTGGGTGATTATTGCAACCATTTCAATGTGAAAAGTGGTGAAGACATTCTGATTGGTCTGGTGAATGGTGATATCAGCCTGCATGCCCTGATCAATCAGGTGAACCGTCATATGCATCTGGATCAGGATGAGCCTGAACTGGTGCTGAAACCAGCCTTGAATCCGCGTGCCAGCCATACTTTGTCTGCACATGGTATTCTGATTGATGGTCTGGATAACGTCGAACTGCATGTAGCCCAGTGCTGTCAGCCGGTGCATGGTGAATCGATTGCGGGTTATATTACGCTGAATCGCGGTGTAAGCATCCATAAGGTGGCTTGTCCGGATTATGTACGCATGATCTCGCAGGAACCGGAACGTGCGGTAGAAGCCGACTGGGAAATGCAGCCGACTCGCGGTCAGAGCGTGCAGATTGTGGTGGAAGCCTATGACCGTCGTGGTTTGCTTAAAGATCTGACTCAGGTGATTTTCTCGGATCAGATCAATATCCGTCAGGTAAATACTATTTCTGAAGCAGATGGTATTGCCAATATGAAGCTGTTGATCGAAGTTAAAGGCTTGGCTCAACTTTCCAAATTATTGGCCCGTCTTGAACAGCAGCCGGGAATTATCAGTGCCCGCCGTCTGGTTCAAGGTAACTGATTCTTTTTAGGCATGATTAGAAAAGCCCGCAATTCAATTGCGGGCTTTTTTGTTATAAGGTGTGCTTAAGAGGGAGAAGAGCAAATAACATGAGTGCCACGGAAATATTTGAACTGAGACGAAATAATCTGGCCAAAGTGATTGATCAGTTGATTGATAGCCAGCAGTTTAAAAATGGCAAAGAGATTTGCGAGCACTTTGGTCTGTCTGCAGCTTATATTACCCAGCTATTGAACAGTAAGCGCCAGATTGGAGAGAAGGCTGCACGAGAACTTGAACAGCAACTGGGTTTGGAATGTTTAATATTGGATCGTGCTGAAGCACCTGTCATTGAAGTGGCATCTAGTCCTGTAAAAATAACTTTGTTCCAGATGCAGGTTGTTGAGCAGCAAGCCTTTAAAATGAAAACTATAGATTCGGCAGAAAGACTTTTACCATGGCTTAAATTGGAGCTTCAGCATTATGCCATTCAGGTCACAGGACAATATTATTTTCCGAGCCTAAAAGCAGGCTGGTGGTTGGTCTGTGATGCGCAAGCTGTATTACAGTCATCTGGCTTGGCGTGTCTTTATTTAATTAATGGACTGCAACTCATTGTGGAGCTGATGTCGGAAAACCAGGACAGCTATCAGATCCAAAGTCTGGATGAAAGCCGCAAGGTCAGTTTCCAAAAGTCTGATGTAGCTAAAATCCATCCTGTGATTGCCATAGTGCCTCAGCATTCAATTTTCTTAGACCAGAAAAAATTCAGCCCATCATAAGATGGGCTGAATAGTGAAATCGAAAACGGGCAGCTTATGGAAGCTGATTTTCGTCTTCAAATTCTGGTTTCACCTGAACAATAAAGTCCTGGCGATTCAGACCGCGCCACAGGGCAAAGGCTGTACCGATATAGATCGAAGAATAGGTACCGACAAAGACACCCACAAACATCGCAATCGAGAACCATTTCAGACCAGCACCGCCCATGATCATCATGGCCACTACAACCAGTAATAAAGTCATAGAAGTATGAATGGTACGGCGTAAGGTTTCAGTCAAGGCAATATTGATAATTTCAACAGGTTCGGCACCCCGGATCTTACGGAAGTTCTCACGGATACGGTCAGAGACCACGATATTATCGTTAAGTGAGAAACCGATGATCGCCAGTAGTGCAGCCAGAACCGTAAGGTCAAATGGCCATTGCATCATGGCAAAAATACCAATCGTCACCACGATATCGTGGAACAATGACAGTACCGCACCCATCGCCAGTTTGAACTCAAAGCGGATAGTGACATAGACTAGCATCAGCAAGAGGGCAAGAGCAACTGCACCCGCAGAACGCACATACAGCTCATTACCGACCTGTCCACCGACTACATCGACCTTAGGTACCTGAGCCGCATTGCCTGGCAGCTGAACTGCTGCAGTAACGGCTTTGGTAAGGTCTTCTGCTTCAATATCTTCCTGAACCGGCATACGTACCATCAGGTCACGTTCCGAGCCCAGAGTCTGCACGACAGCATCATCAAAGCCAGCTTTGCTGAGTGCCTGAGTTACATCATCAGGTTTTACCGGATTGGTATAGTTCAGCTCTGCTGAGACACCACCAGTAAAGTCCAGACCGAGGTTCAAGCCTTTGGTCGCAATAAAGAAGATGCTGGCAACCGTCAGGATGATAGAGAACACTGCCGCAGGCAATGCAATCTTCATAAACGGAATGATACGTTCGTCTTCAGGGCGACCGTACTGTTTCTGATTCAGTTGAGTATTTTCAGTCATCATCGATCTCCTAAATGCTCAACTTTTTCAAGTTACGTTTTTTGCCATAGATGATCTGTACGATCGCACGGGTTACGGTAATCGCCGTAAACATCGAGCAGACAATACCAATCATCAGGGTGACAGCAAAGCCTTTGATTGGACCAGTACCAATTGCGAACAGAATGAACGCGACCAGGAAGGTAGTTAAGTTCGAGTCGAAAATGGTGTTATAGGCTCGATCATAACCGGCCACAATTGCCTGTTTCGGCGAGGCGCCCCATTTCATTTCTTCCCGTATCCGCTCACAGATCAGTACGTTGGCATCGACCGCCATACCGATGGTAATCACGATACCCGCGATACCCGGCAGGGTGAGGGAAGCGCCAATCCACGACATCACTGTCAGAATCATCGCCAGGTTAACGACCAGCGCAAAGTTGGCAATTACACCAAACAGACGGAAGAATACGACCATCCAGATCGCTACTAGAATGAAGCCGATTTGGGTAGAGAGTACGCCTTTATCAATATTTTCCTGACCCAGACTTGGACCAATCACACGTTCTTCAACGAAGTACATTGGCGCAGCCAACGCACCTGCACGCAGCATCAAGGCAAGTTCAGCAGCTTCTTGCGGTGAGTCCAGACCGGTAATACGGAATTGAGAACCCAATACTGCCTGAATGGTAGCAGCGTTAATCACCACAGATTCGGTATATGGTGTACGCACTTCAGTTTGTGCACCTGTTGCCGGGTCTTCTACGTAGCTGATCTTTTGCTTGTTCTCAATGAACAGTACCGCCATACGTTTGCCTACGGCATTACGTGTGGCATCTGCCATCAATTTACCGCCAGCGCTGTCCAAAGTAATATTAACTTCAGCACCACCAGTATCCTGACTAAAGCCAGAAGATGCATTTTGTACACGTTCACCGGTCAAAATACGGTTACGGTTTAGCAATAACTGACGACCACTGTCCAGAGATTCATAAGCAAATGCCTGAGTTCCTGCTGGAGCTGTACCACTTAATTGGCCAGTATAAGGATCGATGTATTGATCATTCAGATCAGACACCAGACGGAATTCCAGGTTCGCCGTACGACCCAAGACACGTTTTGCTTCTGCGGTATCCTGTACACCCGGAAGTTCAACCACAATACGGTTGCTACCTTGGGTTTGTACCAGCGCTTCAGCCACACCTAACTCGTTAATACGGTTACGTAAAGTAGTTAAGTTCTGGTTCACCGCATAAGATTCGATTTCCTGCTTACGCGTATCGGTATAGTTGAGGCGTAAAGTCGAACCGGTTTCAGTCGCCACTGCCTGCTGGTTGAATTCATTGCCATTACGGCGCAAGAAATCCATGACGGCAGCACGATCATCATTATTGGCAAACTGCACAACAATGGTGTTATTGCTTAAATTCAGGCTATTGAATTTCAGGTTGTTATCACGCAGCTGACGACGTAGATCCGTCGCAGAGGTGTCCATACGCTGTGCAATCGCCTTGTCCATATCCACTTCGAGCAGGAAGTGAACACCACCACGTAAGTCCAGACCCAGTTTCATTGGTTTGGCACCAATTTTCTGTAGCCATTCTGGAGTGGTTGGAGCAAGGTTAAGTGCTACGACGTATTCATCACCTAAACCACGGCGTAAAGCTTCTTTGGCTTTCAGCTGTGCTTCACTTGAATTTACACGTAATAAAGCAGCGTTATTACTAAAGCTATTGTCGTGAGTTGCAATATTTTCAGTTGTTAAAATCTGCTCTGCTTTTTGTACGATGCCTGCGTCAATCTGAGTACCGGCTTTGGCACCCGAAATCTGTACAGCAGGTTCATCTGGATACAAACTTGGCAGGGCATATAAAGTACTGACCACCAGGACAACCAGGATCAGCACATATTTCCATGCTGGGTAACGCATTCGTTTTCTTCTTAAAATGAAAAAGTCGTGCGGGGAGCACGACTAATTTTGATTAAATGTTATTTAAAGTGCCTTCAGGCAGAACTGAGATCACACTCGCGCGTTGAACTTTGACTTCTACACCGCGGCTCAACTCAACGACTGCGAAATCACCTTCAATTTTAGTGATTTTGCCCATTAAGCCGCCTGCAAAAACGACTTCGCTGCCTACGCCAAGGCTGTCAACCAGAGCACGGTGCTCTTTGGCACGTTTTGATTGAGGGCGCCAGATCAAGAAATAGAAGATTGCAACAAAAACCGCAATCATCAAAAGGTTAGCCATCAAGCTTGGTTGTTGTGCAGCTTCACCTGCAGCGTGAGCAGTCGAAATAAATAGGCTCATTTCATTTTCCTAAAATAAAAAACTGGTGATCAACTTGATAATAAATTGACATATTCTTGCAATTTACCCTGTCTTTTTCCTCAGCGCAAATGCTGAAAGATTAATCTTGTGGACAAGGTGGAACTTCCAGGCCACGACGAGCGTAAAAGTCCTGAACAAATTCATCAAAAGTTCCGTTATCCAGCGCGTTGCGGATATCTTCGGTAAAACGCTGGTAATAACGCAGGTTATGGATGGTACCGAGCATAGAGCCCAGCATTTCTCCACATTTCTCTAAATGGAACAGATAAGCACGGGTAAAGTTCTGACAGGTATAACAATCGCAATGTGGATCAAGTGGGCTTTGATCATGACGGTATTGGCTGTTACGGATACGCACCAGACCATCGGTCACGAAATAATGACCGTTACGTGCATTTCGGGTTGGCATGACACAGTCGAACATGTCTACACCGCGACGGATGCCTTCAACGATATCTTCCGGTTTGCCGACACCCATCAGGTAACGTGGTTTATTTTCCGGCATTTTGTTCGGAAGATAATCCAGTACCTTGATCATTTCTTCTTTCGGTTCACCAACAGACAGACCGCCAATCGCATAACCGTCAAAGTCAATCTCAAGCAGACCTTTTAAGGATTCATCGCGCAGGTCTTCATACATCCCGCCCTGAATAATCCCGAACAGGGCATTTTTATTGTTGAGTTCATCATGATGATGTTTCTTACAGCGCTCAGCCCAACGTAAAGACAGCTGCAAAGATTTCTGCGCTTCTTCATGGGTTGCAGGATAAGGCGTACATTCATCAAAAATCATCACGATATCGGAGTTCAGCGTATGCTGAATTTCCATCGAAATTTCAGGTGAAAGGAAAACTTTTGAACCATCAATCGGGGAGCGGAAGGTCACGCCTTTTTCTTCAATTTT
Organism: Acinetobacter sp. YH12249; assembly: GCF_013417475.1. Taxonomy (NCBI): domain Bacteria; kingdom Pseudomonadati; phylum Pseudomonadota; class Gammaproteobacteria; order Moraxellales; family Moraxellaceae; genus Acinetobacter; species Acinetobacter sp. YH12249. Next base: position 40,191 of record NZ_VPDX01000012.1, read on the forward strand.
GCGCATTGCACCCAGACTGAAGACTTGGAAGCCGCCTGAGTCAGTTAGAATCGGTTTATCCCATTTCATGAAACCGTGCAGGCCACCATGCTGCTTGATGACTTCAAGACCCGGGCGCAGGTATAAGTGGAAAGTATTACCGAGGATAATCTGTGCTTTAATGCCTTCCACATCACGTGGCAACATGCCTTTGACGGTGCCATAAGTACCAACTGGCATAAAGACGGGTGTCTCTACTACGCCATGTTCAAGCGTTAAACGACCACGACGGGCACGACCCGACTGACCTAATTTTTCAAACTTCATAAGAGTTCCAAATCAAGGCGAAAAAACAGTTCGCTGATTACTAATGCGAATTAAAGGGCGCTATTTTCCTTGATTCTGACCTTAAACGCCAGCATTGTAGAGAATTCACTCTGTAATTTTATTTATCGATGAATAGAGGAAATATCAGGTGAAAGAGGTAAGTTTGCAGAAAATTGCTGTAAACGCTGCATAATTTCTTCCCGGCTCAAAGCACAGCTGCCGTCAGGTTCAGCCGCCATAGCAGCAATATGCTGGATCAGTTTCTGGATATAGATATTGCTGTCGACAAAATAAGATTCCAGCGTTAGTAAATAGGCATCCTGCGCCACTTGCAAATAGTCATAAGGTTCCATAGCCAGCATTTGTTCCAGATCAATCAGAATATCCTTATCACTTTGTGAGAGTTTTAAACGTTTATTGACTCTCGGTTGAGACAGGGTCTGTCTGAAAGCTAAAAAGTCCTGCAATAAGCGACTGTCGGAATTGAGTTCAAGTGCAGATTGGCATTCACATTCGGGTTGGATCGGAATGCTGAGGAAAAAAATAATCGAATCTAGATCCAGACCATAAGCTTCAGATAATTTGCGTTTGGCTTGTTTAAAAGTTTCTAGCAATAAATCCAAGTGAGTAGCAGGAAGCTGTTTTTGTTGAGCTAAGACAGGATGGCCAAAACTATGCTGGGTTTTAAAATACTCTGCCAGCCAAGTTTTAAAAGGCATGAGTTCAGATTGTGAAGAGCTTTGGCTTTTATAGCGCCATTTTCGTACATTCCAGCGATCCCGTTCGGCCAGATATTGCTGTGGATCTTCAGGGTCCTGAAAAATGCTACGTTCTGTGGAAATCGCCAGATCATCCAGCAATAAAAATTCGTCAAAGACCAGACTACAGGCATAGATGTGGTCATCCTGATAGCGGTCATACAGCTGATAAAATTCCTTGACCAGCGTCTGTTGCAAGTGTTCTAAATAATCCAGCATGATTTTTTATTCTTTTTATTGGGTTTTATAAGTGTATTGCTTTATCTCTCGCTATTTCATCATAAGCCAATGTATTGCAAATCAAAAACTATAAAATGTAATGATTTTTCTCAGTGGAAGTTCGGACGATAGTCAAAGTTTTGACTCACAGTCTGGTCACGGAAAGGGCGTACTGCTTTCTTTCTGAGGAACATGTTATTGATAATATTGTGCGGAAAAATCTGAATCTGGTTATTGAAGAGTTCAACATTGCGGTTGTAGATGGTAATCGCAGCACCGACATTTTCATTCTGTTCTTCAATTTCATTCATCATTTTCAGGTAAATGTCATTTGCTTTCAGTTCAGGATAGTTTTCAATCACCACATTCAGGCTGCGCATCAGTTCTTTATTCAGGTTTTCAACCCGTTGTAACTGGGCAATATCGGCATCCTGGATATTCAGGTTCATAATGTTCTGGCGCAGTTCAGTGACTTTCTCTAAAGTGCCTTTTTCAAAACTGGAATATTGCTCAACCAGAGGTTGCAGACCATCCAGGATTTTTAGTTTTTGCCGCTCATAGCTGGCGACATCGGACCATGCACGAATAGTGGAGTTATGATGACGCACAATGCTGTTACGAATCATGATAATGGCAATAATGACCAGAAGCGGGATAATGACAAAAACAAAAAATCCCATAAAAGTAGTCCCCAGAAAAAAATAATTATTTTAAAAATTGCGTCAGATCAGTATGTAACTTTTCCAATTCTATTAATTTAAACGTTCTGAGATGGCCACGCAATGTGGAAATATCGTTAATTTTATCGTGTTTACTGGATACCTGAAATAAATCATGTGGTCCCAGATAGCAGAGCATATGGCTTTCCGGGTGAAATAGTAAATTGCCCTGACGCTGTTCAAAAAAATCCGCCAGTCGAAGTACAAAACCGGGTGTGAGTATTTTGGCCATTTGCATCGGATCACTGCCAAAGAAATTTAATTTCTGGTTGGTGCGAATGTCGCTGCTGTGCCAAGGATGAGCATAAGGATAATGAAATTTCTTTCTGGAGGTAGTCACGGCTAGCCCCTGAATCTGAACATCAAAAACAAATACCCCCCAAAGGTCTTTATGTACCTGGGTCAGTTTGACCGGCTGACCTTCCTTATTGCGTACCTGAACTTCGTGCACATAATGATATTGAAAGACCAGAACCTGATGTTGTTGACCATCTTCATCTTCCCAGACAGTGCTGGCATAGCGTGAAATCTCATTACTTAGAGAACCTTGATTAAATACCGGGAACAGACGTTTTAAATGGCTAATAAAATGTAGGGGATTGAGTGGAATAGAAATATGTTGTGGCTGTTTCTGAAAAGCCAGCTGGTATTTTTTGGCGAGCGCCTCATCTTCCAGATAGCGAATGACTTCATCTAGTGGCTGGCGATGTTCATAGCTGATATAAGCCCAGAATACCAGTAGGCATCCAAAGAAAACACCGCTTTGCATCCAGATATTGGCCGGTGCCACAAAGATGCAGCCAATCAGAAAGAGTCCGATTCCGGCCAGAGCAAGCGGTAAATTATTTTCAAATTTTAAGCTAATTGGGCCATTCCAGGGGTGCAAGCCATCCAATAATTCCTGATAGCTTTTGGCCTGACGACCCAGATCCCAGAGCCGTGCGATATTGCGAAACACCACTTCATTTTTCTTACGTCGAATATGAATGGAGTGCTGCACAGACTCGATCGGCATCGGGACGGTTCCTGCTGATTACTGCGCTTGATCAATCAGCATGGCATCGCCATAACTGAAGAAGCGGTATTTGCTTTCAACCGCGTGCTTGTAAGCATTCAGGATGTTTTCGCGGTTAGATAGAGCCGAAACCAGCATGAGCAGGGTAGATTCCGGTAAATGGAAGTTGGTAATCAGACGATCCACCACTTTGAACTCATAACCCGGATAGATGAAGATTTGAGTATCACCGGTCCAGCCTTTCAGTTCACCACCATTGGCCTGAGCCGCACTTTCGGTCGCACGGGTTGCGGTCGTACCGACAGCAATCACTTTATTACCACGTGCTTTGGTGGCTTTGATCAATTCCATGGATTCATCCGATACCTGACACCATTCGCTGTGCATGATATGGTTTTCGATATCATTGGTACGAACTGGCAGGAAAGTACCTGCACCGACATGCAAGGTCACAAAGGTTTTCTGAATGCCTTTTTCTTCCAGTTTCTTCAGCAATTCTTCATCGAAGTGCAGGGAAGCGGTAGGAGCAGCAACGCTGGCCAGTTTTGTCGGATCATTGAAAACGGTTTGATAACGAACCGTATCAATCTCTTCCGCTTCACGGTTGAAATAGGGTGGAATTGGTAGCGCGCCGTATTTGTCTAAAACATCCAGAATCGGCTGAGAAAACTCGACAATAAACAGATTTTCATGACGGCCTTGAACGGTGACTTTGACTTCATCTGGACCAATAAATAATTCTGCACCAGCTTTAGGTGTATTGCTGGCCTTGATATGACAATGCGCAATGAACTGATCCATCATACGCTCAACCAGTACTTCAACTGCACCACCAGAGGCACGTTTACCTTTCAGACGCGCTTTCATTACTTTGGTATCGTTCAGAACCAGCAAATCGCCTTCATTCAATAAATCCAGAATATCGGTGAACTGGTGATCGTGATATTGGCCTTGTGCATCAAGATGTAACAGGCGGGAAGCACTACGTTGTTCAAGAGGATAGCGAGCAATCAGCTCATCAGGGAGATCGAAACTAAAATCAGAAAGTTGCATGACAATTTACGATAAAAAAACTGCGGCTAGTATAAACTTTTTTCTTTTTTATGGCGGGAATTGCTCGATTATAAAACAAAAAAATAAGAATTGTTTTAAAATTAGGCAAATGTGTTTTTTCTGCGTTGACAAGTTTTTGAAACAGAGTAATATATCCGTCATCCACTCCCGAGGTGGTGAAATTGGTAGACGCGGCGGACTCAAAATCCGCTGTCAGAGATGACGTGTCGGTTCGAGTCCGACCCTCGGGACCAAAATTCTGAAGAACCCCAAGCATATTAAGTCTTGGGGTTTTTTATTGCCTAAAAATAAGCACGTAGATGTGGACCTCATTGATTGATCGCATTCTGTATCTTTAATTTGGTAAGGCATCTTTCAGGATAAGAACCTTAATCAGCACTTAAATAAACTAATTGCCTTTATTCTGAATATAAAAAAACCCCACTCACCAAATTTTTCTTTTTTCACTATTAAAAATAAAATTCAGGAGTGGAGCTAGATATTACAGTCTTAATAAATTAAGAAAATTCACCCGTTGAGCGTTCTTTGGCCCAGTCACGCAGGATAAATTTCTGCAATTTCCCGGTTGAAGTTTTTGGAATCTCGGTAATCACCACATCTTTAGGTACTTTAAAACGCGCCAGATGTTGCTTGCAGAATTCGATAATCTCTTCTGCTGTGGCAGTTTGTCCTACTTTCAGTTCGACAAAGGCACATGGCACTTCCTGCCAGCGAGGATCTGGTTTTGCCACCACGGCTGCCGTGAGAATAGCAGGATGCTGATAGAGCACTTCTTCCACTTCCAGCGATGAAATGTTTTCACCACCCGAAATAATCACATCTTTAGAGCGGTCAGTGATTTTTGCATAACCATCAGGTTGGCATACTGCCAGATCGCCAGTATGGAACCAGCCACCGGCAAAGGCTTCTGCAGTTGCTTCCGGATTCTTTAAATAACCTTTCATGACGATGTTGCCACGGAACATGATTTCACCCATGGTCTGACCATCATGTGGCACTTCCTGCATAGTGTCAGGATCAAGTACTTTCATGCCATCTTGCAGCGGATATGGTACACCTTGACGAGAATGCAATTGCGCCTGCTCCTGAATCGACAGGTCTGACCAGCCTGCTTGAGACGCACAGAGCGCAGAAGGACCATAGGTCTCAGTTAGACCATAGACGTGAGTCACATTGATGCCGATATTACGCATGCCTTCAATGATTGCAGCAGGAGGCGCAGCACCGGCTACCATCACTTCGACACGATGATCAAACTTGGTCTTTTTCTCTTCAGGGGTATTGATCAGCATCGATAGTACAATTGGCGCACCGCAGAAATAATCCACTTTATGTTCAGCAATGAGTTTAAAGATCAGTTCCGGATCAACTTTACGTAAACAGACGTTCGTACCGCCATTGGCTGCCATGGTCCAGGCAAAGCACCAGCCATTACAGTGGAATAGCGGTAAGGTCCATAAGTAAGTGGCACGTGGCATCATGCCACAGGCAATGATATTACTGGCTGCATTAATATAGGCGCCACGGTGATGGTAAACCACGCCTTTCGGGTTACCTGTGGTTCCAGAAGTGTAGTTCAGGCTAATCGCATTCCATTCATCATCCGGTAAATGCCATTCAAAATTGGCATCGCCTTGAGCCAGCCAGTCTTCATATTCAATCTGGCCGATACGGGTATCTTCACCCTCAAATTCCTCATCAGCCACGTCAATCACATAAATGTCTTGCTGTGGAACCAGAGCCAAAGCTTCTGTTGCAACTGCAGAAAATTCTGGATCGACCAGCAGTACTTTGGTCTCAGCATGTTCCAGCATGAACGCCAATGTTTTGGCATCCAGACGGGTATTTAAGGTATTCAGGACCGCACCCGCCATTGGCACAGCAAAGTGTGCTTCGATCATCGCAGGTACGTTTGGCAGTAAAACTGAAACGGTGTCATTTTTACCGATGCCTAAATTCTGGAGCTGGTGGGCAAACTGACGGCAACGATTGTATTTTTCACGCCAGGTAATACGACGCTTACCATGAATGATCGCATTTTGATTCGGGTAGATATAAGCCGCGCGATCGAGATAGCGTAAAGGTGACAGCGCTACAAAATTGGCAGGGGTGCGCGGTAATTCATCGTATGCCTTAACCATTGTAAAACTCCGTTCTATATTTATTTTTCATATCCTGTTAAAAAAGATATGCAATTCTTGGAAGTCTTGCAGTTATGCTTTAGTCGAGTGCGAATGTATAATTTTAAAAATTTAAATAATTGAATATTAATAAAATTATTTTTAAGCACCGATTTTTTTGAACCTATGGGTTCCCATATTTGCCTTTTTAGGTATTTTACTCTAAATGGGTGTTAAATATAGCCTCAGCCAAGGAATAATAATGAAAATACAACAGGCGGATGCAACATGGCGCAACTGGTCAGGAAGCCAGTACAGTTCTCCTCAAATTTTTGAGCCTAAAGAAATTAATGAATTGCAAAATCTGGTGAAGTCACATGCGCAGATTCGTGTGGTGGGTGCAGGACATTCATTCAGTGCGCTAGCCAAAACCGATGAGGTCTTGATTCGTCTGGATCATTTCAAAGGCGTGATAGATGCAGATGAAGCGACAGCTCAATGTACTGTACAGGCAGGTACGCGTTTATATGAGTTGGGTGAATATCTAGCCCCTCTTAATCAGGCTTTGATCAATCAAGGCGATATTGATCAGCAAAGTCTGGCGGGTGCAGTCTCGACCGGTACGCATGGCACGGGAATTGATTTGCCGTGTTTATCTGCTTTCGTTCAAGGCTTTGAATTACTGACTGCAGATGGCGAATTATTGCAATGTGATGAGCAGCAAAATACGGAAATTTTTCAGGCAGGGCGGGTAGCACTGGGCAGTCTTGGAATACTCACCAAAATCACCTTGCAAAATCAGCCGCTTTATAAATTAAAAGAACAGATCCGGTTGTGTTCATTAAAAGACATATTTTCCAATATCGATCAATGGAAACATCAGCATCGACATCTTGAGTTTTGGGCTTTTCTGTATGCTGATCAGGTCATGCTGAAAACGCTGGATGAAACGGATGAATGCATTCAGCCGAGAAAAGAAAGCTGGCCATCAGAAGATAGTTTATTAATGTTGTGCTCGGAATTGACAAGGTTATTGCCGTCTACCAATCCTTATCTGCAAAAGCTGCTCGGTGTTTTTGTCAAACCGACCTGTTTTGTGGATTGGTCCAGTCAGATTTTCCCCACACCGCGTAATACCCGATTTAATGAAATGGAATATCAGATTCCGGTCGAACTAGGCTTGCAGTGTCTGGAAGAAGTGCTGCATTGTTTAAGGCAGCATCGTGTGCCGATGTTCTTTCCGATCGAGTTTCGTTATGTCAAAGCGGATGACATCTGGCTCAGTCCGTTTTATCAGCGGGATTCAGTTTCAATTTCTATCCATCAGTTTTATAAGCAGGATTATCACGTCATTTTTAATCTAGTGGAACCGATTTTTCAGAAATATCAGGGGCGACCGCATTGGGGGAAATTGCATAACATGCATGCCGCATCACTGCACGACTTATATCCAAGATGGGATGAATTTATGGCGCTACGTCAGCAACTGGATCCGCAGAAAAAATGGCTGAATCTCTACTTGAAACAACTGTTTCTGGCTAAGTAGCAGGAGTAAAAGATGCGATCAACTTATTTTCAGCAATTGACTCAAGACCTAAAACAGCAGGGTACAGGTACACCACAACTGATTCTGGATTTGGTTCAGTATCAGCATAATCTAGATGTTGTGCAGGCAAAACTACCTCCGCAGTTAAAGCCTCGTCTGGTGGTGAAATCTCTGTCCAGTACTGAGTTGCTTCAATTCGCTAGTGAAAAGCTGAATACCCAGCGTTTTATGGTATTTCATCTGCCACATCTTCGGGAAATTATCGGAGCATTTGAGCAAGCGGACATTCTACTCGGTAAGCCAATGCCGGTTCATGCAGCGCAGCGCTTTTATCAAAGCTGGTTTGGTCAAATGGACTTAAATACTCAAGTAAATATTCAATGGCTGATCGATAGTCAGGCACGTCTGGAGCAGTATCTGCAACTCGCCCAAAGCCTGAATCTTTGCCTGAATGTGAATATTGAAATTGATGTGGGGCTGCATCGCGGAGGGGTGAACAGTCAGGAGCAGTTTATAGCCCTACTCAAGCTGATTCAGCAGCATCCTTTGTCTCTAAAATTCTCCGGATTAATGGGCTACGATGCGCATGTAGCTAAACTGCCAAAAATTCTTAAAAGTCCTGAAAAAAGTTATCAACAATCACAGCAGATTTATCAAAAATTCAAGAGGACGCTGCAACAGCAATTTCCTGATTTATGGCATGAAAATCTTTGTTTTAACGGTGGCGGCAGTCCGACCTTTATGCAGCATTGCCAGCAGAGTATTTGTAATGATCTGGCTTTTGGTTCCATGCTACTTAAACCCAGCGATTTTGATCTAGACAATCTCTCAGCTTTAAAATGTGCCTTGTGGATCGCCACACCAATTTTAAAAGTGCTGCCTTATAGCCAGATTCCCGGACTGGAAATGCTGAATCATCTACCGCATCAACATAAAGCGCTTTTTGTTTATGGTGGCTACTGGCGGGCTGACTATTATTTTCCAGAAAAAAGCCAGCCGCATATTTTATATGGACGCAGTAGCAATCAGGAAATGGTTCTGGTATCGAAATCTTGCGAACTGAAAGTCGATGATTATGTGTTTTTAAGACCAACTCAAAGCGAAGCCATCATTCCCCAGTTTTCTCAATTGTATGTCTATATCGAAAGGCAATTTGAAGCGTGGCAAACCTTTAGAGAATAAATAATTCTTGAGTGAATAATGATCTTAACTCATTGCAGCTCAAAAGAACTTTTTGGTGATAAATCCTATTTTTATTAGGGAAAAGGTTTAATCATTGGCTCAAGCCGTGTAAAATTCTAGGCGATTTTTTATTTATCCACCGTTTTTATCTTTTGAGGTTCTCCCTCGATCATAATCTCGCGGTGACATGCTCCATGGTACGGGGCATCACTCCTTAAGGATTTCATATGCCAATTATCACTTTGCCAAATGGCGATCAAAAACAGTTTGATCACGCCGTATCTGTGATGGAAGTTGCTCAAAGCATCGGTCCTGGTCTTGCAAAAAATACCGTTGCAGGTCGTGTAAACGATCGTCTAGTGGACGCGTGCGATCTGATTACTGAAGACGCAACCTTACACATCATCACGCCTAAAGATGAAGAAGGTGTCGAAATTATTCGTCACTCTTGCGCACACTTGGTGGGTCATGCCGTTAAGCAATTGTTCCCAGAAGCAAAGATGGTCATTGGTCCAGTCATTGAAGAAGGTTTCTACTATGACATCTGGATGCCACGTCCATTTACTTTAGATGACATGGCTGCGATTGAAGAGCGTATGAAAAAGCTCATCGATCAAGACTATGATGTCGTGAAAAAAATGACTCCACGTGATGAAGTGATTGCAGAATTCACAGCACGTGGCGAAGAATACAAATTGCGCCTGATCGCAGACATGCCTGAAGAAACTCAAATGGGCTTGTACTACCATCAGGACTATCTGGATATGTGCCGTGGTCCGCACGTACCAAATACCAAATTCTTAAAATCATTCAAGCTGACAAAAATCTCTGGTGCTTACTGGCGTGGTGATGCGAAAAACGAACAGCTGCAACGTATTTACGGTACAGCTTGGGCAGACAAGAAACAGCTTGCAGCATATATAAAACGTATTGAAGAAGCGGAAAAACGCGACCACCGTAAAATCGGTAAAGCCTTAGACTTGTTCCATATGCAAGAAGAAGCACCAGGTATGGTGTTCTGGCATCCGAACGGCTGGACCATTTACCAAGTGCTTGAACAATACATGCGTAAAGTTCAGCAAGAAAATGGTTACCTTGAAATCCGTACACCACAAGTGGTGGATTTCACGCTTTGGGAAAAATCAGGTCACGCAGCGAACTATGCTGAAAACATGTTTACGACTCATTCAGAGAACCGTAACTACGCTGTAAAACCGATGAACTGTCCTTGTCACGTGCAAGTGTTCAACCAGGGCTTAAAATCATATCGTGATCTTCCAATCCGTTTAGCGGAGTTTGGTTCATGTCACCGTAACGAGCCATCGGGTTCTTTACACGGCATCATGCGTGTACGTGGTTTTACCCAAGATGATGCGCATATTTTCTGTACTAAAGAACAAATCGGTACTGAAGTTGCAGACTTTATCAAATTGACACTAGACGTATACAAAGATTTTGGCTTTGAAGAAGTACAAATGAAGTTATCTACACGTCCTGAAAAACGTGTGGGTGATGATGCACTTTGGGATATGGCAGAAAAATCTTTGGCAGATGCTTTAGATGCTGCTGGCCTAGATTGGGATTTACAACCAGGTGAAGGTGCATTCTACGGTCCGAAGATCGAATTCTCATTGAAAGACTGCTTAGGCCGAATCTGGCAGTGTGGTACCATTCAATGTGACTTCAACCTTCCAGAACGTCTGGATGCCTCTTATGTTACTGAAGACAACGATCGTGATCAGCCTGTGATGTTGCACCGTGCAATTCTTGGCAGTTTCGAACGTTTTATTGGTATACTGATTGAACACTACGCGGGCTTTATGCCACCTTGGTTATCACCAGTGCAAGCGTGTGTCATGAATATTACTGATGCTCAAGCCGAGGCTTGTGAGTCAGTCGTCGCGAAACTTAAAGAAAACGGAATTCGTGCAATTTCTGACTTGAGAAATGAGAAAATCGGCTTTAAGATTCGTGAACGTACTTTAGAGCGTATTCCTTACTTATTGGTACTTGGGGACCGTGAGGTAGAGGAAGGTACTGTGAATGTCCGTACCCGCTCAGGAAAAAATTTGGGTACTATGTCAATCGATGCTTTCGTTGACTTAGTAAAAGCAGCCGTTGCCGAACGCGGCCGGTACATTGTGGAGTAACAGCGATTAAACAGCCTGACCGTAATCAACAGGGCGGTAATAAATCAAACCGTCCTGCCTTGAATGATGAAATTCGTGCTAAAGAAGTTCGTCTTGTAGACGAAAATGGTGAGCAAAAAGGTATTGTAAGCCTTGCGGAAGCATTGCGCGCAGCAGAAAATGTTGAGCTTGATCTTGTTGAGATCGTAGCCAATGCTGAGCCACCTGTTTGCAAAATCATGGACTTCAATAAGCATTTGTTTGATCTGAAACAAAAGCAGAAAGAAGCGAAGAAAAAACAACATCAAGTCCAGGTGAAAGAAATCAAGCTACGTCCTGCGACAGATGTAGGTGATTACAACGTAAAATTACGTGCAATCATCAAATTCCTTGAAGAAGGAAACAAGGTTAAAATTACCCTGCGTTTCCGTGGTCGTGAAATGGCTCACCAGCAACTGGGTCTGGCTCAACTGCAAAAAGTTGAAGCAGACGTCGTTGAATATGGTGTTGTTGAACAAGCACCAAAAATGGAAGGTCGTCAAATGGGTATGCTGCTTGGTCCTAAAAAGAAAAAGTAAGCATCTCTTGATGAAAAAAGCCCTGCATTTGCAGGGCTTTTTTATGAGGTAACTTAATTTTTTATTGAGTAGGGTAGGATTTTCCTGCTTCTACAATCGGAATATTGGCCTCAGTGGGTACATAAATTATTTGTTGAATACGACCTTCACGTAGGGCTTCACCAAATGCACCAATAAATTCCTGCTTGCGATATTCAGGATAATCTTTAGCTGCCTGCCCAACGAGTTTAATAGCTTCTGCACGCAGTTTGGCACTTTCCAGTTCCGCTTTTGCAACTTGCACTTGAATCATTTTAGATTGTTCTGCTTCAGCCAATGCTGCCTGACCATCCATCCCTTGTTTCCAAACTTTATAATGTGGCCAGCCAAACAATAGCAGTAAAATGACAATCAATAAAAAGAAGAGCAAGCCCAATAGCATGAATGGACTTAGGGCGTTGCGACGGACATAATTCATAGTGCACCTACGGCAGATTTTTTTATCTATGGTATTTATTGAATGTTTTATTCTGTTTCAGAAAAGCATAGCCGAAATTTTATGTAAATCAACTATATGTGGTGATAGGGGAAAGTACCAACCAGAACACCATTTTTTAATAACTGCTTTTTATCCTTTGGAATCTGATGAGATAAATTTCTTTCAGCTTAAACCATATAGTTAAAAGTGTTTTTGAATCAGCTTTTATGATCTTAAATTCCAAGCACTGTGCATGGCCTGAATAATTTCTTTAGCTTGCTGACGGGAAAACATCGATAAATGAATCCGGAATAATCTTAAACAGAATCGGTCGCGCCAACTGGGCTGACAAAGAATAAAATCGAGAGTGCCATCCCGCTGATTAATTTGATGAGCGGGAAGTCTGGTTAGCCAGCGTTTGGTACGAGCTTTAAGTGAATCATATTGAGGATTGATAAAGCTATAATGGACGGCTTCACGATATAAACACAGGCTGATCCGGTATCCTGCCAAAGTATAATAAATTGTCCGCGAGGTGATTTTTAGTTTAATGCTATATACCAAGAGCGATAGCATTAGGAAACCCAGCATATAGCCATAAAAGCTTGGGGACTCCTGCCATAAAAATACCAATCCTCGAACAAAACTGGAAGGAGGATCTGGAGTATGAAGGTATAAGGTCATCAAAATCCCAACGGGATAGCAAAGGAGGAGAAGTCCCATATGTTTCATCGTCTGGGCACTTTGATGAAACAGAATAATATCTGATGTGCTCATATTATTATTTTTATAATGAGTGAAAATTGAACACTTTCAAGCTTAAGGATTCTGTCCTAAAAAAGAAAGACCCATTCGGGTCTTTCTTTTGGCAGGTGATTAGCTTTGCTGCTCGTTAGATTCATTTTTTTCAGCTAACAGTTTTTTGCCAATCGGAATCTGACGAGGCAATTTTTCTTCTGGCACATTGCGCTGCAATTCGATTTTCAATAAACCATTTTCAAATTCAGCTTGTTGTACCTCTACATGTTCATCCAGTCTTAAAGACAATTTGAATGAACGGTGGGCGATGCCTTTATGCAGGAATTCCACAGTCGTATCTGAATTTTCTTCCACCGCTTTACCGCTAATGGTTAGAACCTGATTTTCCAGATTGATCTCTAGCTGGTCTTCATTGAATCCGGCAGCAGAAACCACAATGCGGTAATTGTTGTCGCCGGTTTTTTCAATGTTGTAATGTGGATAGTTCGGTGCCTCACTTTGCATTGCATAATCAAAAAGGTCATTAAAGCGGTCAAAACCGATACTACGACGGAATAGTGGGCTAAGACTGAAATTGCTCATTGATCTTACCTCCTGATCTCAGAAAAGTTTTTTAAACAACATGCAATTCTTCAATATGAACTCAGTGATTAGAAACAATCTCCTGAATAGATCATTGCTCTATTTCTAATATAGGATTGAGGCGAAGCTTTTCAAGCCTCAAGATTTAAAAATATTTGAACCCATCTTGAGCTAAAAATAATGCTTTGAATTTAGCGATTTTACTGCTGAATCTATAACAAAATATGCGGAAGTAAGGCTTTAAATCATGCTATAACTAGATCAAATTTCAATAATGTCATGTAAAAACGAAAAGGTAACAGGTAATAACATGATTGATCTCTATTATTGGGGAACGCCCAATGGCCATAAAATTACCATCGCATTAGAAGAAATGGGCTTGGAGTATAAAATTTTCCCGATCAATATTCTGGAAAATGACCAGTTTCAACCTGATTTTTTACGTATCTCTCCAAATAACAAAATTCCTGCGATTGTGGATCAGGATGGCCCGCGTGGTGAACCGATTTCAGTCTTTGAATCTGGCGCGATTCTGCAATATTTGGGTCGTAAAACCGGCCTGTTTTATCCGGATGATGAGCAGCAACGTGTTGAAGTTGAGCAATGGCTAATGTGGCAAATGGGTGGCTTGGGTCCAATGCTGGGGCAAAATCATCACTTTAGCCGTTTTGCTCCTGAGCGTATCCCGTATGCCACTGATCGCTATGTCAATGAAACCAAGCGTCTATACGGGGTTCTGAACAAACAGCTGATTGGTCAGAAATATGTAGCTGGTGAGTATTCGATTGCGGATATGGCTATTTTGCCATGGGTGCTACGTCATGAATGGCAGCAGATTGATCTGGCTGATTATCCGGAAGTACAGGAATATGTGACACGCCTGACTGCGCGTCCAGCGGTGCAAAGAGCGTTAGCAATACAGGTCAGATAAGTCTGGCCTTTGTGCTAAACTAGATAAAAGTAGATTAAACCACCTTTGGGTGGTTTTTTATTGGGTGAGTATATGAAAGATTTTTTCCTGAACTTTACTAAAATCGTGGAAACGAATCCTCGAATTTACTGGAGTATTATTTTCGGTATCGCAGCTTGTCTGCTGCTGTTTATTGCTGAAATTGTGCATGTGGATCAGGTGATCAGTGCCTTGAATACCAAAGATCGTCAGATTTTAAATGCAGCGCTTGAACCGATCACCCAGAAATATCAATGGTCACGTATTTTGGTCATGGTTATGGCTATAGTCTGGGCGAATTGGGAATATCTTAAAGCCAAGAAAAAACTGGGTTTAAGCCGTTAGTCTCGGGATGTCCCTGTTTCTGCTCTTTCTTGCCGCTTTTGGTGCAGCCACTTTATTACCGCTGCAGTCGGAAGCGGTTTTGCTGGGTTTATTATGGCAAGGGAGCTATTCGGCGGCCTTGCTCATCATGATCGCAAGTGCTGGAAATATCTTGGGTTCCTGTGTGAACTGGTATCTGGGGTTCAAGATTGAGCAATATAAGCATAAAAAATGGTTTCCAGTCTCTGAGCAGCAGATGCTTAAAGCCCAAAGTACCTATCAGAAATATGGCTATTGGTCATTATTGCTGAGCTGGGTGCCGATTATTGGCGATCCAATTACGTTAATTGCCGGCTTGCTCAAGGAAAATTTTACCCGTTTTATCTTGATAGTCAGTATTGCCAAAATTGGACGTTATCTGTTTGTCTATTGGGCTTATGCGATGTTTTAAAAAAAGAGGCATAAAGCCTCTTTTTATTTATATTCATTATTAGTGCGCAGGATTTTCCTGATTAAAGATCCTACGTGCATCAGAACTAAAAATTATTTTTCATTTCCTTTGGTAATATCAACTCCAAACAGATCCTTGGTTCTCGCCCAGCTGATGGCAACTACCAGTAGGGTCATGCTGCCACCAAACACTGTAGCCATAATCGTGCCCATATATCTCGCAGCCAGACCAGACTCAAAAGCACCCAGTTCATTGCTGGATGAGACAAACATGCCGTTTACTGCAGCAACCCGGCCACGCATATTATCGGGTGGATAAATCTGTAAAATCGTTTGGCGAATCACTACAGAAATACTGTCACAGGCGCCGGTCATGGCAAGAGCAAACAGAGATAGCCACATTGAGTTGGAAAAAGCGAATAGCAAGGTAAAGACACCGAAACCTGCGACTGCAAGCAGCATATTACGCCAGGCATGTTGCGTAGGCGGAAAGCGGGTCAGGACAATCATGGTTATCAGCGCACCAATGGAAGGAGCAGCCCGTAAATAACCCAAACCTTCAGGACCAACTTTTAGAATATCCTCTGCAAAAATCGGTAAGAGGGCAATCACCCCACCAAACAATACCGAAACCAGATCTAGAGAAATCGACCACAGTACAATTTTGCTGTTCCAGATAAAACGGAAACCATCACCCAGACTATGCAGGACATTTTCAGTTTCAATTTTAGGAAAATCGCGCTTTTGCAATAAGTTAATCAGAACAAAACAGATGCTGACTAGTACTGTGACAGTTAGAAGACTGGTTTCCCGACCTAAAAATGCCAGCATAAAACCACCGAGCATCGGCCCGATAATTACACCACTTTGCCAGCCAATTGTGGTCCAAGTTGCACCATTGGCATAGAGTGCACGTGGAATCAGAAAGGGTTTCAGTGAAGTTGCTGAAGGATTATAAAAGCCACGAATGGTACCCAGACAGAAAATGACGGCATAAATTCCCCAAGATAATTGACTGGTGCTGAGGTTTCCCAAGCCGTGATAATGAAACAGTGACCAGAGAATGAGAGGCATCGGAATGGCAAAAAATAAACAGATTTTCATAATAGTCTGTTTATTAAAACGATCCGCGACATATCCACCCCATAAGGAAAGGGAAATAAATGGAATCGCTTCTGCCAGACCAATCAGTCCTAAGGTCAGCGGGTCTTTGGTAATCTGATACAGTGAATAGGCAACAATAATTTCCTGAATCAGAATGGCTAAAGTCAAACAAAACTGATTTAAGGTGACAATAGAAAAGTCTCGGTAACGGAGTGCGGCAAACGCATCGGGCTGAATGTGCATAAAGAGCTGTAACTGAAAAAATTGACAAATTATAAAGTGATATCGCAAGCAGTATATAAATTCATCATTCAATTCTTATCGTAAAAAATGCTAAGTTTGCAGATTCATCAAGAAAAAAAGACTAGTGCTTTTGTTTTAAGCAAAGATGCATTAGAATATCGGCTCCCTTACCTGCAGGGCGTTCTTGCAATGGTGCAGACGTGCCGAACAGGTGTTCAAAAGAGGTTGTTATGCCTAAGATGAAAACTCGCCGTGGTGCAGCTAAACGCTTCAAAGCGACTGCTAACGGTTTTAAGCGTAAACAAGCGTTCAAACGCCACATTTTGACCAAAAAATCTGCTAAGCGTATTCGTCAATTGCGCGGCTGTGTAATGGTTCACGTAAGTGACGTTGCTTCAGTTCGTCGTATGTGCCCGTACATCTAAGGAGATTATAAATGGCTCGTGTAAAACGTGGTGTACAGGCTCATCGCCGTCACAAAAAAATTCTTGCTCGCGCTAAAGGTTACTATGGTGCTCGTTCACGCGTTTACCGCGTAGCGTTCCAAGCGGTAATCAAAGCTGGTCAATACGCTTACCGTGACCGTCGTCAGAAGAAACGTCAATTCCGTGCTCTATGGATTGCGCGTATCAACGCTGGTGCACGTCAAAACGGTTTATCGTACAGCCGTATGATCGCTGGCTTGAAAAAAGCTCAGGTTATCATCGACCGTCGCGTACTTGCTGACATCGCTATGCATGACGCAGTTGCGTTTGCAGCTCTAGCTTCTAAAGCTAAAGATGCGTTGGCTGCATAAGTCTTTATGACTTAGAAAAAAGACCGCTTTTAGCGGTCTTTTTTTATCTCTGTCTTTTTTATTTTTTGACGTTCAAATCAGTCTTTAAAGCCCAAAATAATATCCAATCAAACAGATAATCACCGTAATAATAATCAGGGTAATCACATTGCCTGAATTGGATTTAGCTGCGTCATGGGGCTTATGTGCTTTAGAAACTTTGACCGCGCGATCCTCAGTATTCATCCCTGCAAAAGGATCAGGCGCCACTTTAGGAGTGAGTTGTGCGGTTTTATAATGATTGGCCACTTTCACAATGAACTTGGCACTGATTTCATCGATTTTTTGTGCAAAGTGGCGTAGGTTTAATTGCTGCTCCGGATTCAGTACCTGACCATCATCGTTATAAGGGTGTTGAATCTTCGTCTGAATAAAATCACTTAATGCATCCAGACGGTACAAGGTCTGATGAGCATAATCAGATGAATAATCCGTTGGTATTAAAGCAAGATGACTCGGATTTTCTGCATGAGACTGAATCGTTGGGGTAGTACCGTAATAAGGCAAACCAGTATAAGCAGGCTCAGTGAATCCTTGAGCTAAATGATGTTCAAATAATTCCTGTTCAGTATAGGTATGAATATCATCCCAGTTTGGCTGCACCAAATCAGCATCAATTCTTTTGGCCAGTTTATTATTCAGTTCATAACGCCAGAATACTTCATGACGTAAAGGCGACTGTTGGGCTTCCGGTGCTTCATAATCATTATCAGCGGTATACCATTCAGCCAGTTCCTTACCGATCATCCAGGCGGTTTTACCTTGAGCATGATGACTGATAATCACATGAGCCAAAGGAACCAGCTCAACATTGGCATTAGGGTTATTTTCATCTTCCAGTAAATGTGAAGAATGTAGACTAATACGACGAACACCTTGTTTTTTCAGACCTTCTAACCAGATTTGAAAGTGCTGTGCCAGTAAATGCTGGGAAATCAGATCTCGAAAAGTTAAATGGTGCTGATTAAAAATGGAGTGATTCAGCCAGCGGCTGAAACTGAGATCCTGAGTTAAAAACTCATTGCCATAAGTGACGAGGGTCAGTTGCTGTTTCCAAATTTGATCGAGTGCCATAGTGATTTGATCTAATTGATATCCTGCTTATTTTATACTTTTTATTTTTCGCTATGCCAATCTAATTTTCATTAAAAGCGCACTTCATCAACTCGCCTAAAAACTGTTAGAATATGGGGTTTTTAAAAATATTTCTAACCTGTTGCTTTGAGAGTTACTATGTCACTGGAAGCCCTGACCACTGAAGCGCTCGCTGCGATTGCAGCAGCTCAAGACCTTGCTGCACTTGATCAAGTACGAGTGCAATTTACGGGGAAAAAAAGCCAGCTCGCGGAACAATCTAAGTCGCTGGGGAAAATGGATCCTGAACAACGTAAAGCGTTTGGGGCACAAATTCATGCAGTTCGTGAAGCCATCACAAGTGCTTTGGCACAACGTCAGGCTGAACTGCAAAAAGCTGCACTAGAACAAAAGCTTGCTAGTGAAACAATTGATATTACCTTGCCCGGTCGTGGCCAACAGGTGGGCAGCATCCACCCAGTGACCCAAGTACAAGAACGTATCTGTCAATTCTTCACCAAAGCAGGGTTTACAGTAGCGACTGGTCCAGAAGTTGAAGATGACTATCACAACTTCGAAGCATTGAATATTCCGGGCCATCACCCTGCACGTGCCATGCACGACACTTTCTACTTTGATGTGAACCATCTGCTACGTACCCATACTTCGGGTGTACAGATTCGTACCATGGAAACCCAGCAGCCACCAATTCGTATCGTGTGCCCAGGCCGTGTATATCGTTGTGATTCTGACCAGACGCATTCACCAATGTTCCACCAGATTGAAGGCTTATACGTTGCTGAAAATACCAGCTTTGCTGAATTAAAAGGTTTATTGGTAAACCTGCTAAACGAATTCTTCGAAAAAGATTTGAAAGTGCGTTTCCGTCCGTCTTATTTCCCGTTCACTGAGCCAAGTGCTGAAGTGGACATTATGGATGAGCGTGGCAAATGGTTAGAAGTTTTGGGTTGCGGTATGGTGCATCCAAATGTACTTCGCGCTGCGGGTATTGATCCAGACAAATACAAAGGCTTTGCATTTGGTTTAGGTGTAGAACGTTTTGCAATGTTGCGTTATGGCATTAATGACCTGCGTATGTTCTATCAAAACGATGTGCGTTTCTTACGCCAGTTTGCTTAAGAGATTTGATAGCCTCTTCTTATAAAGTTGAGTGGCTAAAACATATTAATTTTTAGATTTAAAAATCCCCCTAAATCCCCCTTTGTAAAAGGGGGACTTACACGAAACAAGATAGGGTGTGGGATTTCCCCTCTTTGAAAAAGAGGGGCTAGGGGAGATTAAGGAAATGAATGTATGAAAATTAGCGAAAATTGGCTGCGCACATGGGTTAACCCAGCCATCGATAGCGAAAAACTGTCTGACCAACTGACTATGCTGGGCTTGGAAGTAGATGATTTGTCTCCAGCCGCAAAACCGTTCACAGGTGTGGTTGTGGGTGAAGTCCTGACTGTCGAACAGCATCCTGATGCAGATCGCTTACGTGTAACGACTGTGAACATTGGTTCAGGTGAGCCTTTGCAAATCGTGTGTGGTGCACCGAACGTACGTGCCGGTATGAAAGCACCCGTAGCTACCATCGGTGCAGTATTACCAGGCGATTTTAAAATCAAGAAAGGCAAACTGCGTGGTGTTGAATCACAAGGTATGCTATGTGGCGCTTCAGAAATCGATCTTGAAGACAAAATTGATGGTCTGTTAGAGCTTCCTGCAGATGCACCAGTCGGTGTAAATGTTCGTGAATATTTAGACCTTGATGACAACGTGATTGATATCAGCATCACCCCGAACCGTGGTGACTGTTTCAGCATTCGCGGGATCGCACGTGAAATTGGTGTAATTAACCAATTGCCTGTCACTGCACCTGAAATTAAAGAAGTTGCAGCAACTCTTGCAGATGAGAAGAAAGTCGTTGTTGAAACTGAAGGTTGTGCACGTTACCTCGGTCGTGTGATCAAAAACGTCAATACCAAAGCACCAACCCCTGAGTGGATGGAACGAGCTTTAGTACGTGCCGGTATCCGTCAGCACAGTATTCTGGTCGACATCACCAACTATGTATTGATGGAACTGGGTCAACCTCTGCATGCCTTTGATGGTGGCAAGGTTCAAGGTTCAGTACATGTACGTCAAGCGACTGCAGGTGAAAAACTGGTTCTATTAAATGAACAGGAAGTTGAACTGCAAGATGATGTGATGGTAATCGCAGATGATGAAAAAGCATTAGCGATTGCAGGGATTATGGGGGGCTTGTCTTCATCGGTAACTGATGAAACTACTGAAATCTTCCTAGAATCAGCATTCTTCGCGCCATTGCATATTGCTGGCCGTGCCCGTCGTTTCGGTCTGCATACTGATGCATCTCAACGTTATGAACGTGGTGTCGATTTCGAATTGCCTATGATTGCAATGCATCGTGCATCTCAGTTGATTGCTGAGCTTGCAGGCGGTGAGTTTGGTCCAATCATTGTAGCTGAAAAACCAGAGCTATTACCAAAGCGTGAAGCGATTGAGCTAGAACAAGCGCAAGTCGATCAACTATTAGGTTATACAGTTGAATCAGATTTCATTACAGATGCTTTAACGCGTTTAGGCTGCAGCGTCACTGTAAAAGCTAAAGGTCAGTGGTCAGTGGTTCCTCCATCACACCGTTATGACATGGCAATTTACCAAGACCTGATTGAAGAAGTTGCCCGTATTCACGGTTATGACAATATTCAAATCAGCTTACCAGTCATTGATGTGAAATTGGCGAAATATGAAGATCAATTCGAACTAACTCAGCTTCGTCAAACAGCCGTGACCTTGGGTTATCAGGAAGCGATCAGCTTCAGTTTTGCTGACCTGAAACTGGAAAAACAGCTGAATCCAGCGGTGAATCCATTGGCTTTGGCGAACCCAATTTCAAGCGATTTGGCAGTGATGCGTTCAACTTTACTGTCTAGCCTGATTCCATGCGTACAGTACAATGTCAACCGTCAGCAGAACCGTGTACGTTTCTTCGAACTCGGTCTGCGTTTTGATTACCAGAATGCGGCTTCGATTCATGATCTAAAACAGATTCCAACTTTTGCCTTGATTGCCACAGGTTCACGTACACCTGAAACTTGGCATGGTAAAGCGCAGCCAATGGATTTCTTTGACTTCAAAGGTGATATTGAGGAAATTCTGGCAGCTGCGCGTCTGAATGTAGAATATGTACGTTCTGAACGTAGCTGGTTACATCCTGGTCAATCTGCTGAAATTCTAGTGAATGGTCAGTCAATTGGCTACTTAGGTCGTTTACATCCGTCGCTGGAAGATGAGCTCGATTTGGCGACGACTTGGGTCGCTGAATTAGATCAATCGGCTGTTTTGCAAACTTATGTATCTAATTTTACAGAATTATCACGTTTTCCATCGGTTCGACGTGATATTGCGCTTTTAATTAGTGATAAGATTAATGTTAGCGAAATTCAGGGACTTATCGAAAAAACAGGTGGAGAGCTTCTAGGCTCGACATGGTTGTTCGATGTGTACACTGGACAAGGAGTAGAAGAAGGGAAACGCTCACTGGCATTTGCACTTCTCTGGCAGCATCCAAGCCGTACACTGGAAGATGCTGAAATTAAATCAGGTATGGATAATATCCTTCAGGTGTTGGAAAACACTTACCAAGCGACATTGAGGGCTTCATGACAGCATTAACAAAAGCAGAAATGGCTGATCATTTAAGTGAGCTCACGAGTTTAAACCGTCGTGAAGCTAAACAAATGGTCGAGTTGTTTTTCGATGAGATTAGCCAAGCGCTAATCTCGGGCGAACAAGTAAAATTATCGGGTTTCGGTAACTTTGAGTTACGTGATAAGCGCCAACGTCCAGGCCGTAATCCGAAGACGGGTGAAGAGATTCCGATTTCTGCACGCCGTGTTGTTACGTTCCGCGCGGGGCAGAAGTTCCGTCAACGTGTGGGGAATGAGCAGATCAATTGATCTGCTTTTTTTCATTTAAAAATTTTATTTTTTTAATCTTTTATATTTCTAAACAAAAAAAAGAGAGCCAAAGGCTCTCTTTTTTTGTACTGAATAATCGTAAAGATTATTGAGCAGCAGCTTCAGAAGCAGCAGTAGCTTGAGCAGCAGCGTCAGTAGCAACAGCAGCAGCAGCGTCAGCTTCAGCAACAGCAGCAGCGTCAGAAGCAGCAACTTCAGAAGTAGCTTCTACAGCAGCAGCGTCAGCAGCAGCTTCAGCTTCAGAAGCAGCTTCTACAGCTTCAGATGCAGCTTGGTTAGCGTCAGCAGCAGCGTCGTCAGCTTTTTTAGCACAACCAACGAAAGCTAAAGTAGTAGCAACTGCAGCAGCAATAGCGATTTTTTTGAATAACATGGCATCACTCTCTAAAAAATTGAGATTAAAAAAAACCAAAGTCAGGCTGTAATATGCTTTTATTATTCCTAAAAGTGTTAGGGACTAACAACGCAGGAGCAGTCTAACTGGTCTGCAAATATGCTATCACTGCGCATTTTTAATTGCTACTAGGGGAGCATCAAAAACAGCGAAAAAACGATAAAAATTAAGGGTTTTTTAACAGAAAATAACAATTAATTGAAAGATATAGATTGGAGAAAGGCTTATTAAGCTTATAAAAATTATACAGTTATTTATTTGTTTATTTTAATAATCAAAAACTTAAAAATAAGTTTACAGATATCTCATTACATTGTTTCATTGTGTAACATGCGTCAACCATAAAAAAAGGCCACCTTGAATGGTGACCTTTCCGATAATTTTAGTTCGATGCTTTGCGTTTC
The DNA here is from genome assembly GCF_013417475.1 of Acinetobacter sp. YH12249. Classification (NCBI taxonomy): domain Bacteria; kingdom Pseudomonadati; phylum Pseudomonadota; class Gammaproteobacteria; order Moraxellales; family Moraxellaceae; genus Acinetobacter; species Acinetobacter sp. YH12249. The sequence continues at coordinate 63,422 of NZ_VPDX01000012.1, forward strand.
ATCTGATCAAAGAAATCATCATTGGTTTTGGTTTCTTTCATGCGGTCAAGCAGGAATTCCATCGCGACCAGTTCATCTTGGGTATGCAGAAGTTTACGCAGAATCCAGACTTTACGCAGTTTGTCTTCGGACATCAGACGTTCTTCACGACGCGTACCCGATTTCTTGATATTCATCGCAGGGAAGACGCGTTTTTCCGCAATACGGCGATCTAGCGTGATTTCCTGGTTACCTGTACCTTTGAATTCTTCGTAAATGACTTCATCCATTTTACTGCCGGTTTCAATCAGTGCAGTAGAAATGATAGTAAGAGAACCGCCTTCTTCGATATTACGTGCAGCACCGAAGAAACGTTTTGGACGTTCAAGTGCATGTGCATCTACACCACCGGTCAGTACCTTACCTGATGAAGGAATCACAGTGTTATATGCACGTGCCAGACGGGTAATCGAATCCAGCAGAATCACCACATCTTTCTTGTGTTCAACTAAACGTTTGGCTTTTTCAATCACCATCTCAGCCACTTGAACGTGACGGGCAGGTGATTCATCAAAGGTAGAAGCGACCACTTCACCGCGAACGGTACGTTCCATTTCGGTGACTTCTTCAGGACGTTCATCAATCAGAAGGACAATCAGGAAACATTCAGGGTTATTACGAACAATCGATTGAGCGATGTTCTGTAATAGCATGGTTTTACCAGCTTTCGGTGGTGCAACGATAATTGAACGTTGACCTTTACCAATTGGTGCCACCAGATCGACGACACGTGCAGTTAAATCTTCAGTCGTACCATTACCAAGTTCCATCACTAATTGTTCAGTAGGGAACAATGGAGTCAAGTTTTCGAACAAGATCTTGTTACGTGAATTTTCCGGGGTATCGTAGTTAATCTGATTGACTTTAAGCAAAGCAAAATAACGCTCACCTTCTTTAGGCGGACGAATGGTTCCCGTAATGGTGTCACCGGTACGCAGGTTAAAACGGCGAATTTGTGATGGGCTGACATAGATATCGTCAGGACCTGCCAAATAAGAGCCTGCTGCAGAGCGTAAGAAGCCAAAACCATCTGACAAAATTTCTAGAACGCCATCACCAAAAATCTCTTCACCATTCATCGCATGGCGTTTTAAGATGGCAAAAATAATGTCTTGCTTACGGTTACGAGCCATACCTTCAAGGCCCATAAACTCGGCAATCTTGATGAGTTCGCCAATCGGTTTTTTCTTGAGTTCGGTTAAATTCATAGGTGGTCAGATAGAATCAAAGTTCTAAGGTATAGGTTAGAAAGGGAGTAACATTCGGCCGCATATAAGCATTCAAACGAAAGCAATTGAATTTGCACAAGAACAATTCAGAGGTCTGTTTGATTGTTTCAAAGAGAAATGTGAAAACAATTTCTATTGCCGAGCGGCATGTTATGTAATGTGTCTTGTAAGAAACTGACAGGATTTAGCATCCTTTATCTCTTGAAGTTGAAATATAAGAGAGAAACAGGTTTTTGTCAATTTATAGACGAAAAAAATACGCAACCTTTGGTCGCGTATTTTTACTATAGCATTTTATGCTTAGATGTTTTGATCAATAAATGCAGTCAATTTAGATTTTGGTGCTGCACCGACTTGAGTCGCTACGACTTCACCATTTTTAAACATCAATAAAGCTGGAATGTTGCGGATATTGAAATTCACAGCAGTTTGTTCGCAAGATGTTACGTCAACTTTGACAATTTTCACTTTGCCTTGATATTCATCAGCCAATACTTCAAGTACAGGGGCAATAGCTTTACATGGCGCACACCAGCCAGCCCAGAAATCAACCAGTACAGGAACGTCTGATTGAAGAACGTCTGCTTCGAAGTTTGCGTCAGTAGTGTTTACGATGTTGCCAGACATGGAGTGCTCCAGAATTAATTTTATAAAGATAACTATAATTATTAGTATTACATAGCCATCTTTAACAATGTAGGGGAATCTGTAAATTTTCAAGCTTTAATGTTGTTTTGTCTAATGGATGATCACGATAGTCACCATCGCCTCATACAATTGTCCTATAAATGAAAAAAATAATTACGCGAAATTGTCCTGACAAATGGCTTTTAAATTGCATGGTTGTGAATTACTCTAAGCACAATTCTTAAAAGGTTTATTTCTAGAATGTCTGATTTTTTGATTGATGAAGAATTACTCGCAGCCATCGATATGGGATCAAACAGTTTTCATTTGGCGATTGCCCGGGTGGATCATGGCGAAGTGAAAAAAGTCGCATCAATGTCAGAAAAGGTTCAACTTGCTGCGGGACTGGATGAAAATAAAAATTTGACTGAAGCCGCACAGCAGCGCGGTTTGGCTTGTCTGGCCCGTTTTGTCGGACGCTTGGGATCGGTACAACCGAACCGCTTACGGATTGTGGCAACGAATGCTTTGCGTCAGGCCAAAAATGGTCATGAATTTATTCAGAAAGCAGCTGAAATTTTACCAAAACCGATTGAAATTATTGCTGGTCGCGAAGAAGCGCGTCTAATTTATCTCGGTGTGTCGCATACCATGGCCAATACTGGCCGTCGTCTAGTAGTCGATATTGGTGGTGGTTCGACTGAACTGATTATTGGGGAGGAATTCGAACCCATTCATACCGAATCTGTGCAGATGGGATGTGTGACTTTTACCAAGAAATTCTTTGCTGATGGTGAAATCACCCATAAAGCATTTGATAAGGCAGTGACTGCGGCACGTAAAGAAATTTCAGGCATTGCCAATACTTATAAATCTGCCGGTTGGGATGCGGTAGTTGGTTCGAGTGGTACGATCAAAGCCTGTCGCCAGATCTGTGTCAATATGGGCTGGAGCAATGATAAAGAACAGCTCACCCGTGAAGGTCTGGAAAAACTTAAAGACAAATTATTCAAATATAAACATGTTTCGGACATGGAGTTTGAAGGTCTGAAAGATGACCGCCGTGCAGTTTTGCCTGCAGGAATTGCCATTTTATATGCGGTATTTGATGTGTTGAATATTCCATATCTGGTGTATTCAGATGGTGCATTACGTGAAGGCGTGATGTATGACCTCTTGGGCCGTTTCAAGCATGAAGATATCCGTGATCGTTCAGTTCATGCCTTGATTGGTCGTTATAATGCTGATGCCAAGCAGGCCGAACGTGTAGTGCAGACTGCACAAGAACTGTTTGATGATGTAGCAGCTGATCTTGGCCTATATAGCGAGGACAGTGATTTACTCCGTCGCGCCGCTTATTTGCATGAAATTGGTTTGGCGATCAGTCATAGCGGTTATCACCGCCACGGTGCCTATTTATTGCAACATTCTGACATTGCCGGTTTTTCGCAGGTAGATCAGAATTATTTGTCACATTTGGTCGCACACCATCGCCGCAAATTGCGCGCTGATGCCAAGCATGATGTGATGAAAGTCGGCGGAACTAAACTTTTACAGCTTTGTTTGCTGCTGCGTCTGGCGGTTTTGGTCAATCACAGTCGTAGCGATGAGATGCTTCCTGCCATTGAACTCAAGGTCAAGAATGCGCAACAATGGCAGCTCAGCATTTCTGGCGATGCCAAACAATGGCCATTGCTGATTGCTGAACTGCATGATGAACAGGTGCAGTTTAAAAATTGGGAGATCGAGCTCTCGGTTCAATCTGAACAATTTGTTAATTAATACCTTTATAGGGATGAAAACGGTTGACCTATGAAAAATAAAGCTACCCCATCAAAAGCATGGACGACAGTACAGATTGCTCGTCATCCGGAACGTCCACAATTTCTGGACTATGTAGGTGAAATATTCACTGAATTTGATGCTTTGCATGGCGACCGTCTCTATGGTGATGATGGCGCAATGATCGGTGGTCTGGCACGTTTCGATGGACAGCCGGTGATGATCGTGGGGCAGCACCGTGGTCGTAGTACCCGTGAAAAATTACAGCATAATTTTGGCATGAGTAATCCGGAAGGTTATCGTAAAGCTCAGCGTCTGTTAGATATGGCGGAACGTTTTAATCTGCCAGTCTTCACCTTTATTGATACCATGGGTGCATACCCGGGTGTGGGTGCGGAAGAGCGTGGTCAGGCTGAAGCGATTGCATCAAGTTTGGCGCAACTTTCTAATCTGAAAGTGCCTGTAATTGCTACAGTTTTGGGTGAAGGCGGTTCAGGTGGTGCACTCGGGATTGGTGTGGCAGATCGTGTAGTGATGCTCTCTCACAGTATTTATTCAGTGATTTCACCAGAAGGCTGTGCGTCTATTCTGTGGAAAACTGCAGAAAAAGCCGAACAGGCCAGTGAAGCTTTGGCATTGACTGCTGAAAAATTGCAAAAGATGGGCATTGTTGAATATGTGGTTGATGAAGGTGAAGGTGCACATCTGGATCCGGATGAAGTCATGTACCAACTGAAAGCAGTCCTGAAAGAAGCTTTAAATGAACTGCAAGCAATGGAACCACAAGCACGATGCGAAGCACGTTACCAACGTTTAATGAAGTTTGGCAGCGACAATTTAGGTCTGGCATCTTAAAGCAACTGCAGGAATTTCCTGCAGAAACAAAATTTCTAATCGGATGCAGTGGCGGCGTAGATTCTATGCTGTTGCTGCATCTGATGTTTTTTTTGTACCCGAAAAAAATCCGCGCGATTTATGTTGATCATCAATTGCAAAGTATCAGCAATGAATGGGGCACTTTTGTCCAGCATCAGTGTCAGCAACTAAATATTCCTTGCATCATTCAGCCCGTCCATGTTGCCAGCGGCAATCTGGAATCACAGGCTCGCCAATCACGGTATCAAGCTTATTTACGGCATCTTCGGCCCAATGAAATTCTGGTCTTGGCTCACCATCAGCAGGATCAGGCAGAAACTTTGATGTTGCGCTTACTTTCTGGTGCAGGGATTGATGGTCTGGCTGCCATGAAAGCGATCGATATACGGACAGATTTAACCATCTGGCGGCCACTGCTGGATATTTCTCGTGAGCAGATTTGCCAATGGGCAGCAGATTTAAATATCCAGAATATTGAAGATCCGACTAATCAGGATACTCATTATGACCGTGCCTGGGCACGTCAGGTGCTGTGGCCAGTCTTAAGTCATCGCTATCCGAAAATGCAGTCTGCCTTGGCTCGTACCAGTGAACTGATGCAGGATGCACAAAACATTCTGCAAGAAGTATTAGAGCAGGATCTCAAACTCTGTGGTAACGCCGAAATTCTCGATCTATCTTCATTCTCAAGTTTATCCAAAGCACGGCAGCGTCAGTTACTCTCGGTCTGGATGAAAGGCGAAGGACAATATCGTCCCTCTCTGGACATGGTTGAGCGTGTACAGGCTGAAGTAATTGGAGCGAAACCAGATGCTCAAGCAGCGCTGCATTGGTCGGGTTATTACTATGTGCGTTATCAGCAGCAGTTGCATCGCCTAAAAGCTGAAGTTTATCTGGTTGACCAACAATCGACTGTAGCCGAACAGCAGATCATTTTACAGAATAAAGATCAGGTTCATCTTCCTTCCGGTCAATTCAGGATTCAAAGGGCTGAGATAGGATTATCTCCCACTTTATTAGGACAACCCTTGTATTTACGGCAACGGAAGGGGGGTGAAAAAATCCATCTCTATGGACGGGTGGGACACTGGCCGCTCAAAAAAGCTATTCAGGAAGCGCAAATATTTCCCTGGACTCGGCATACTATTCAAATATTAAGCACAGATAATGTTATGCTAGGCGTGTTTACACCTAAAGGATTTTGGTTAGCTCAATCTGCATATTGTGAAGCAGGGGGATGGCTACCCATTTCGGTTTCTTCAACTTTAGAATTCAACGACGAGCATTAAACATGAGTGCAGCTTTAAATTGTAATATTAGTTTTATTGGTGGCGGTAATATGGCTCAAGCCTTGATTGGCGGGCTGATTTCGCAGGGGTTGCCAGCAACGCGTATTACAGTTTCTGATCCGGTTGAGAAAGTACGCTCACTTCTTGCAGAAAAAGAAGTCAATGTCACCGATGATAATATTGCTGCTATTAAAGATGCGGATATCGTCCTGTTTGCAGTCAAACCACAGGTTTTAGCTGGTGTGTTAAAACCACTTCAAGGTTTACTTGATGGCAAGCTGGTGATTTCAATTGTTGCGGGTGCCGAGATTGCAACACTATCTGCGCTATTGGGTACTGATCGTATTGTCCGTGTGATGCCGAATACACCCGCATTGGTACAGACTGGTGCACATGGTTTATTTGCCAATGCAGAAGTGGGTAATGATGACCGTGAGCTGGCGAGTCAGGTTTTGGCTTCTACCGGTCTGACAATTTGGGTAAACTCAGAAGCTCAGATTGATGCCGTAACTGCAGTCTCTGGTTCAGGACCTGCTTACTTCTTCTATATGATGGAAAGCATGATTCGTGCAGGCAAGAATTTAGGTCTGGATGAAAAAGTAGCTACTGCATTGACATTGCAAACTGCTTTGGGGGCAGCGCAAATGGCGATCACCAGTTCGAATACACCGGCAGAGCTACGTAAGAATGTAACATCTCCGAATGGTACAACTCAGGCGGCATTGGAAGTGTTTGATCGCGCGCAGATTTCTCAGAATATTCAGGCAGCGCTTGCTGCTGCGCAAAAACGTAGTCAGGAACTGGCCCAAGAGCTCAGTGACAATAGCAAATAATCTATCAGTTTAATTTTTAGGAACGTTCAAGTATGGGTGCAAATTCTGCGCTAATTTTTGGCATTATCATTAACGTCGCGATTTTGCTCGTATTCTTCCGCTTTTTAATGCAATTAGCCGCGGTGAGTCCTTATAATCCTGTCGTTCTATCTACTGTCAAAGCGACTAAAATTGTAGATGTGTTTGGGCGTATTTTCCCAACTGCAGGTAAAGGCCGGGTGAATACTGCTGCACTGGCACTTTTGGTCGTGCTGTATTTGCTGAAAATTTTTGGCATCATGTATTTGTCTGGGGGAATGCCAAATGGTCCAATCCATTTGCTTATTCTAACCTTCGTTACCATGATGCAGGATTTGATCCGTTTCTGTCGTTACCTGATTTTTGCAACAATTATTTTGAGCTGGGTGGTGATGTTTACGCAATCCCGTTCACCTTATATTGAGGTAGTTCAGGAACTTGCAGAGCCATTATTGGCACCGTTCCGTCGTATCATGCCGAATATGGGAATGATCGATCTGTCTCCAATTCTGGCAATTTTGGCATTGATCGTAATTGAAATGATTATGAATCAGGTGGCAATTGTGTTGCTAACCGGTCTTTAATCAAACCCTAAAGAAAAAGGACGCTTAGGCGTCCTTTTTTATTTCAAGAAAATTCCCTCTCCTTGTAGGAGAGGGTTAGGGTGAGGTCTATAAATTTAAATAACCTCTATCCCAACCTTCCTCCTAAAAGGAGGAAGGAGCTTTAGTATTAATGCGCTTCATCCCAGTTCATGCCTTTACCGACTTCCACGACCAAAGGCACAGAGATTTCAATCACAGATTGCATCACTTCGGCCAGTTGAGGAGCCAGTTCATCTGCAATCGCTTCATCGACTTCAAATACCAATTCATCGTGCACTTGTAGCAGCATTTTGGCCTGATCTTTAGGTAGCATTTTATCAACCTCAATCATCGCCATTTTGATAATGTCTGCAGCTGAACCTTGTAATGGTGCATTAATCGCCGCACGTTCAGCGGCTTTGCGGACCATCATGTTACGGGCATCGATATCAGGTGTGTATAAACGGCGACCTAGAATAGTTTCAACGAAGCCTTGTTCCAATGCCACCTGACGGGTACGCTGCATATATTCATAAATTCCCGGATAGCGGCGGAAATACTGTTTGATATATTCCTGTGATTCCTGACGGGTGAAACCTAACTGACGGGTCAGACCAAATTCAGACATGCCATAGAGCAGACCGAAATTCACGGCTTTGGCCTGACGACGCTGATCATTGGTCACTTCTTCAAGCGGGATACCCAGAACCTCAGCTGCGGTACGGCGATGCACATCCTGTCCATGGTTAAAGGCATCTACTAGCGCATCATCCTGAGATAAATGTGCCATCAGACGCAATTCAATCTGTGAATAATCGGCTGCGAGTAAGACACGACCTTCAGGTGCAATAAAGGCCTTACGAATCTGACGTCCGATTTCCGCACGAATTGGAATGTTTTGCAGGTTTGGATCAGTAGACGATAAACGGCCAGTGGCTGTGAGTGCCTGATGATAACTGGTATGCACACGATGGGTTTCGTTATTGGCCTGTTTGCATAGACCATCGGTATAGGTACTTTTCAGTTTAGACAGACCGCGATATTCCAAAATCAGTTCAGCAATCGGGTGTTCCAGTTTTTCCAGTACACTTTCGCTGGTACTGTACTGACCGGTAGAGGTCTTTTTACCACCTTTTAGGCCCAGTTTGTCAAACAGAACTTCACCGACCTGCTTAGGGGAGCTAACATTAAACGCTTCACCGGCTATTTCCGTGATCTGATTTTCTAGATTCTGCATGGTTTGAGCGAACTCACAACCGAGCTGATCCAGGAAAGCCAGATCCAGTCGGATGCCATTTTCTTCCATACTGGTCAGCACACGCGCTACAGGCATTTCAATATTGTACAGAATATTGACCAGTTCAGGATAAGTCTGCAGCTTTTTGCTGAGTACTTCAAACAAGCGATAAGTCACATGCGCATCTTCTGCCGCATAATGCGCTGCAGTTTCGATCTCGATTTTATTGAAAGTTTTTTGTTTGGCGCCTTTACCCGCCACCTGTTCATAAGTGGTGGTTAAGTGGCTTAAGTACAGACGAGCCACATCATCCATACCGTGGCGAGTGGCAACTGAGTTCAATACATAAGAAGCCAGCATGGTATCAAAATACCAGCCCACCAGATGAATGCCGTGATTTTCCAGAACATGCGCATCATATTTCAGATGGTGGCCAATTTTCTGAATGGCTTCATTTTCTAGAATCGGTTTGATCTGAGCCAGAATTTCTTCACGATTGAGCTGTTCTGGCGCACCTTCATAATCATGTGCTAGCGGTACGTAATAGGCATCCTGGGCATCAAAAGCCACCGAAAAACCGACAATCTGTGCAATACGATAGTCCAGACTGGTGGTTTCAGTATCAAAAGCAAAGCGTTTTTCAGTATTTAAACGTTCAAACAGCTTACTCCAATCTTCCTGAGTCAAGACGGTATGATAAGTCGCCTCTCCGAGCTGATCGTTATCACTGCTTAGTGTTGCCTGCTGGTCATCGGCTTCCTGAGGTTCAGGTGCTGCTTTGGCAGTAATCGATTGGGTAGCCTGTTTATAATTACGGTTATTGGGATTATTTGGATGATCCAGTGATTGCAGCTGGTTACGGAATTCCAGTTCAGTATACAGATTACGTAAAGCTTCTACATTTGGATCCTGAAGTTTCAGGTCATCATAAGTGAAGCTTAAATCCAGATCGCAAATGATGCTGGCCAATTGATGATCCAGTGCAATGCCATCGGTATTGTCTTTAATATTCTGACCCACTTTACCTTTGATCTTGTCGACATTTTCCAGAATGCCACCAATCGAGCCATATTCATTGAGTAATTTGGCTGCAGTTTTCGCCCCAATCCCAGGCACACCCATAATACCGTCTGAGGCATCGCCCATCAGGGTCAGATAGTCAATGATCTGGTTTGGCCATACACCAAACTTTTCAAAAACCCCATCAACATCCATTGGTTTTTCTTTGAAACTGTCTTCCAGGGTCACTTTATCAGTCACCAGCTGTGCCATGTCTTTATCACCAGTCGAAATCAGCACCTGATGGCCTAAAGCTTCAGCACGTTTAGCCAGTGTACCAATAATGTCATCCGCTTCCGCACCTGGCAGCATATGCAGGGGAATGCCCAAAGCACGAATCAAGGCATGTAAGTATGGAATTTGCTGTGACAGTTCTTCCGGCATGCTCGGACGGTCACCTTTATAAATAGGTGATAGCTCGTGACGGAAAGTCGGTTCAGGCGTGTCGAAAATCACCGCCATATGGGTTGGCTGGGTACGGCGCATCAGTTTTTGAATAGCAGAAATCGCACCACGAATTGCATTGGTGTGCAGACCGGTTGACGTGGTTAATGGTGGTAGTGCATGAAAGGCACGAAATAAAAAGTAAGAGCCATCGACCAAGACAAATGGTGGCATGTAATCAATTCCTTATTCAAAAAACAGTTTTATTGTACGTGATTTTTACTGCACTCGCAGGGGCAAGTCGGTTTCTACAGCTTAGCGAATATCGGGTGAAGATGAAATAAGCAGTACAAGCTGTTGTATGATGACATGGTTAAGGAACGAGAACGAGAAGAATGACGGCAGGGCAAAATGAATTGCGTATGATCTGGCTGATTAGTCTGGTAATTGTGGGGATAAGTGCATGGTATCTGGAATTGCAGATCGTGACTTATCTCACTGGTCTGGGTTTCCTGATCAGCGTGATGCAATATATCAGTGCCATTGAAGCGCCCGTGCGGGATCTGGCTGCACCGACGCAGGTGATTGTGCCAGCCAATTCTAAAATACCGCTGTATATTTCTTCTATTATCGCCATTGTCGGAGGCGTGACTGAGCTTAACTGGCTGATGGGGATCGGCATTACCGCTTGGATTTTCTTTCTATTACGCTGGTTACAACGTTTGGAACGTAACATAGTTCAGTTGCAATCTCGTTACCGGTCAGCAGATCAGACTCATCCAGAAATCACTCAACCCGATATTCCTTTACCCATTGCTGCTCAAGCTAGTCCAGATCAACCACAATTGCTGGATCAGATCCAGCAGTGGATTTTTCGAGGAAATCCGGTCCTTAAAGCTGCGATCGCCATTTTGGTGATCGGAATCATTTTATTACTACGTTTTGCGACAGAGCACTGGCAGCTGAGCTTGGCGGTGAAATTAGGACTGGTCGCCTTATCTGCTGTTGTTGTTACCGGATTGGGTTATACCCTGATCGCTAAAAACCGCAGTTTCGGTCTGGCACTGGAAGGCTTGGGATTAGGGGCACTATTTCTGACCTTGTTCTTTGCCTACTACAATCTGGTGATTGCCACGTTGCCACTGGCAGCTCTGGTGTTCTTGGTCATTTTAGCAATTACGCTGTACTTAAGCTTGAAACAGGAAAGTATTGAGCTGGCAGTTATGGCTTTATTCATTGCCTATCTGGCGCCGTTTACCTTGCCGACCCGAGATGCTTCTGCGGTTGAGTTCATCAGTTATTATCTGCTGATTAATATCGGCGTGCTGTTACTCAGCAGTTTGCGGCCTTGGAAAATCCTGAACCAGATTGCCTTTCTGGTCACAGTCATAGTAGGTGGGATGTATAGCCTGATTCATGGTCATACATACGAGCATTATACCATGACCGCTCTGATTCTGGCACATAGTGCGGTATTCATCTGGCTGGGCTTTCGTTTTAGCCAGTTACTGGCTCGGCAGGATCTTTCGCGTTTTCGTTTAAAACCGGTTCTGGATCTTGTCCTGATTTTTGCTGCACCGATTACCGCATATATTTTCCTGTATCTGATTCATTTCAATCAGCCTGATCAGAAGCTTTGGCAAGCCGGGCTTAGTCTGTTATTTGCTGGGATATTTGCAATCTGTTGGACTTTAGTGCGTCGTAGAGAAAGTATTCAGGTCATTTCCCAAAGTTATCTCAGCTTGATGCTGATCTTTCTGGCTTTGGTTCCACCCATTTTATTGACAGAGCAGTGGAGCGTAGTGGGTTGGGCGGTTGAAGGAGCACTGATTTATCTCTGGGCATTGGAAAAGAATATTCGGGTTGCGCATTATCTGAGTATGGGACTGCTGATCATGGCAGGCTTCAGTAGTGTTTACTATCTGATCGAGCTTAATCCCACACCGCGGAAAATTTTCTGGATTCTCAGCTTTTGTTATGTCGCCGTCGTCTTCCTGAGTCAGCTTAAAGCCAAATACCGCCAGCAGCTCAATAGTTTAAGTATCAGTTTTCTGAGCATTCTCAGTTTTGCTTCGACCCTGATGTTGTTTGCCTTGCTTGAAGATGAGTTTGCTCATGAACAGGCTTATATTTATAGTTTATTCAGTCTTGGACTGGGTTATACGGTTCTAAGTGAAATCATACAGCGCAAGCATCAGGAATGGTGCTGGTTATTGCCAAAATGGAGCGGTCTTACGCCATTGGTGATCATTGCGATTTTGCTGGCTGTTGATTATAGCGAAAATGGGATTCTGGTCTGGCCAAGTGCTTTGGAGCGTGGAATCTTTGCACTTTCATCATTATTGCTGGCTGCTTTATGGTTAAGACCGGTGAAAGGAATTGATTTATCCAAAGAGTGGATGAGCTTTGGGGTATTTGCCAGCCTGACTTTGGCTAGTGTATGCCTAATACCGAGCATGCCTTATCTCAGTATGGTAATTCTGCCTTTGGTATTCTGGTTCTGGTGTTATCGACAAAAAGAAAATTCGGAGTGGCGCTTACTCTGGCAGAGTAAAAACTGCTTGGTATTAATGGGAGCTTGGTTAATATGCTCACAACTGTTTAACCAGCAAGCTTTCCAGTATTACTGGTTACCTTTATTTAATCCATTTGACCTGATCAGTCTGGCCATGCTTGCCAGTTTCCTATGGATGCTGTTGCAGCAGATTCGGGCAGGACACGATCGCGGTATGATGTCGGTACTGATGGTGCTGAGCCTGTTATGGCTGTCGAGCTATATTGTATTACGGGCCCTACATATCTATCTGCAAACACCATTCAATAGTCTGGAATTGTGGAGTAATGCTACAGTACAGCTAAGCCTGACGATTCTTTGGGTATTACTGGCTTGGGCGACCATGTGGACGGCTACGCTAAAAAGGCTTAAACCGATATGGATTTTAGGAGGCAGTATTCTGGTGATTGTCAGCTTGAAGCTGGTGTTATTCGACCTGTCTCATACAGGTACACTGACGCGTGTGATTTCATTCTTGCTGGCCGGTGGGGTCATGCTACTGATTGCGTATATTGCACCGATGCCGGATGGGGAGAAAAGGGTTTGAATCTAAATTACTAGATTTGAGCGTTAATTTAATCTCTCCAAACCCTGAACGAGCTTAAAGCACTGCTTTAAGCGATGTGTAAGAGAAAGACAGGCTTTTTATGACAGTTCCTCCCTTAGTAAAGGGAGGTTAGGAGGCATTTAGAAAAAGTTATTTTAAATCCGGCTCTCTCTTCAGCTCCTTTTCATTGGCATATTGATCAATATCTTCATTTTCCAGTGGGCGAGCCAGTGGATGATCAACAAAGCCCATTTTCGGTACCGGAATTTCAATCTGGTTATCGAGAAAGCCATTTCGGATTCGTTCCTGCATCTCATCGCGGACTTTTAGATAATTTTCCTGCTGACACCAAATCGCAAACAAAAGTTCAATCGAAGATTCACGGAAGGCGGTGACTGTAACAGCCGGTTTTGGATCGGCAAGAACCAGTGGATATTTATTGGCAACATCCAGCAGTACTTCACGCACTTTGATGATGTCTTCATAGAAATTAATAGCCAAGGTAATCGGAATACGCCGGATTGGAAACTTGGACAAGTTGTGTACCGGAGCCCGAATCAGTTGTTCGTTCGGCAAGCGTACATAAATATTGTCTTGGGTAAGTAGTTTAACCGAGAGCAGATCAATCGAAATCACTTCACCTTCAACGGTATGTCCACGAATCAGTGTAATCTGAATGGTATCACCTACTTCAAAAGATCCTTCACCAATCAGGAAGATACCGCTGATCAGGTTGGATGCAGAGGTTTGGGATGCGAAACCCAGTGCGACGGTTAAAATACCTGCTGCACCGAGAAAGACACTGAGTTTAAATCCGGCTTCCTTCAAACTCGCCATCACAAACAGCAGGAAAATAAAGTAGAAAATCCCGCGGCGCCAGACCATTTGCTGATGCGCATTAAAGCGTATACCAATAGTACGGATAAAAGCATTCGAAAAAAAACGTGCGATCAGGAAACCAATAAAACACAGCACAACCGCGACGACGATTTCAGTCAGGCGATCGGTATTAATATTGGTAAATACTCCCTTGAGACTGTTGGTGACTTCGGTTGGAATATTCGAATTTGGCATCACACGCTCTTAGAAAAATGAATCAAACATATTAAATAAATTTCCCGCCGGATCACGCGGTGGGTGTAAATAATCCACTTCACCCGCATTGGGCGGGGTACGGTTTTCCACCCGGATCCGGGGTGGGCGATCCAGACCTTCATGCAAAACCTTAATCTGCGAGGTCCACAGACGTTCAGTGCTGGCACTATAAAAGAGAGGCAATGCAGGTACTGGAACATTCATCCGATCGAAACGCAGTTGCTGCTGACTGGTATTATGAAACTCAATTGGAGTCACAGCACGGAATGCACGAGGACGTAATTGTTGCAATTCAGTCCGGCCATCAACTGCGGTAGCATAGCAAATTTCACCGGAACGGTGATTTGGCCCAAACCAGGTATCTTTCGGTAAAATCACTGGAAGATCAAAAATCGGTTCACGTTGACCTTCGACAAAACCGGCAATCCATAGCGGGGTGCTGATATAGAGGGTTCCACGTTGTCCAGCCGGAATATAAATCGGATCAACCGGTTTAATTACTACGGAGCGATTCGCCAGACGAGGCATAAGCTGTAACTTGCTTTGGGTAGATTTGAACATATAACGTTCAATTTTCACTGGGGTCGGAAATGCAAACAGTGGATCACTGATCTGATGCCATTGCTGTTCATAATCGTACTGAACCGTCGGGCGATAATATTCTAGCCGCCATTCCTGTAAACCCCGGGTCAAACGAAAGAGTAGTGAGCCAAATTGCCAGGCCTTGGACTCGTTAATTTCAAAACTTTGCTCTCCCCACCATTGAATTCTGGGAGACTGCAGGTTTAATTCCTCTTGATCTAGGGGCAATGTTGGCATCCTTTCTTGCTAAATCTTTGAAAACATACTTCACGCTGTCATATGCTTAGAGTACACTCAATTTAAATTTTTTCATCATTATTATAATCTGCGATGCAAGTACTGAAACAATTACAAATCCCGTATAGCTTTGCGAAACGTCATGGTGTGCTGTTGCGTTATGAGGGGGATCAGGCTTTTATTGTCCGTCGTGACAATACGTCTATGCTTGCATTACAGGAAGCACGCCGTTTGCTGGGTCATCCGGCTCAGTATCAACATTGTACAGAACAAGAATTCAATCAGTTACTCAGTTCCAGTTTTGCCGGCGATAGCGGTGAGTCACAGCAGGTGGCTGCCGGTCTGGAAGATCATCCTGATTTATTAAGCCTTGCCGATTCGGTTCCTGAAGCCGAAGACCTGATGGATCAGGAAGATGATGCGCCTATTGTCCGTCTGATCAATGCCTTGTTGTCGGAAGCGATCCGTGTTGGCGCCTCAGATATCCATGTGGAATCTTTCGAAAAACGACTTTCCGTACGCTTGCGTGTCGATGGGCAGTTGCGTGAAATTGTGCAGCCACGTCGTGAGCTGGCGCCATTACTGGTATCACGGATCAAGGTCATGGCCAAGCTGGACATTGCAGAAAAACGTATTCCTCAGGATGGACGTATTTCCTTGCGTCTGGCAGGGCGTGAAGTCGATGTCCGTGTTTCAACCTTGCCATCCTCTTATGGGGAGCGGGTGGTGATGCGATTGCTAGACAAACAGGCTGGCCGTCTAAATATGACTCATCTGGGCTTGATGAATAACGATTATGATCGACTCAAGACCCTGGTGCATCGTCCTCATGGCATTATTCTGGTGACTGGACCTACCGGTTCGGGTAAGACCACTACCTTATATGCAGCACTTTCTGATCTAAATGATGGTTCCAAAAATATCCTGACGGCCGAAGATCCGGTCGAATATCAGTTAGAAGGGATTGGTCAGACTCAGGTAAATACCAAAGTCGATATGACCTTTGCCCGTGCCTTAAAAGCTATGCTGCGTCAGGATCCAGATGTGGTAATGGTCGGTGAGATTCGTGATCTGGAAACCGCAGAAATTGCAGTTCAAGCCTCACTGACAGGTCACTTGGTATTGTCAACGCTGCATACCAATACTGCGATTGGTGCAGTGACCCGTTTAAAAGACATGGGAATTGAGCCATTCTTGCTATCCAGCTCCTTAATTGGGGTAGTTGCTCAGCGTCTGGTGCGTACCTTATGTCCGCATTGTGCAACCTGGAAAGATGCAGATGCATTTGAACAGAATCTGTTTGAACATATTGAGCATCCACAGGATTTAAGATTACCTCAACCGCACGGTTGTGAACGCTGTGGGAATACGGGCTTTAGTGGACGTACCGCCATTTATGAAATTGTACCGGTTGATGAGCATATGCGCCGTCTGATTCATGGTAATGCGGCTGAATATGAGCTGGAAACCTATGCACGTCAGCAATCTGGTTCAATTCGCGATGATGGTTTACGTAAAGTGCTGGCTGGAAAAACCACGATTGAAGAAGTTTTGCGTGTAACCAATGAGGCGGCAGAGTAAATTTTTATTCGATGGGATAGGAAGGCACAGTTTTCTTAAGTAAATATCTCAAGTGATCATTTTTCTATGAAATAGCACAAAGTAATTTTTATCAATATTTTATAAGAATGATCAACTCTATCCTGAAATGACTTCTGATTTTTCAGGATAGAGAGTGGAATGCTTATGTAGACTTAGGTGATGACATTCAAAGTAACATCAATATTGTTTCGGGTTGCATTTGAATAAGGACAAACGATGTGTGCGGCATCGACCAGCTTTTGAGCTTCGTCCTGTTCCATTCCTTCTAAATGAATATTTAAAGTCACTTCAATGCCAAAACCGGTAGGAATCGGACCAATGCCAACTTCACCTTCAATATAGGCATCTTTGCTAATATTGATTTTATCCCGGTTGGCAACAAACTTCATGGCACCTAAAAAACAGGCTGAATAACCTGCAGCGAACAATTGTTCAGGATTGGTCCCGCCACCTGGGCCACCCATTTCCTTGGGCACTGCCAGTTTCACATCCAAAATCTGATCGTCAGAGGTTGCACGGCCATCTCGACCGCCTGTAGCTTTGGCACGTGCGGTATATACTGCTTTTTCTAATGACATGAGAGTATTTCCTGCTTGTTCTTTTATGGAACTTCTATGCTCCATAATTTCTAGGGAAGAATAAGCAGGGATTTTGTTAATTTATGCAAGCGAATGAGAATGCGGTAAAAAGTCTGACTTAAGAGAACTTTAGTAGCTTGCGATGCTGCATGAGTGGCATAGACTCACGCACTTTGGCCTGCCCAGTCAAATCAAAATCAACCGTAATAATCTGTGCGCCTTCCGCATGCACCATATCGAGAAGTTGACCACGGCTGTTTGTGGCAGCGGCATGTCCCCAAGTTTGACGTTTTTCACCATGCCAACCCTGTTGAGCAGCACCGAGAACTGTGCATTGGGTATCCATAGCACGTGCTTGCAATAATAATTGCCAGTGCATTTGGCCAGTGGTGAAGGTAAAGGCAGATGGCGCAGTCAAAATATTTGCACCTTGTGTACGTAAATGAAGCGCAAGTTCAGGGAAGCGCAGGTCATAGCAGACCATCATGCCAATATTGCCAAAAGGCGTCTTCGCAACGACGACATCGGTACCTGGTTCAAAGAATTGGGATTCCTGATAGCCCCCAACAGCATCACCGACCTGCACGTCAAAGAGGTGAATCTTGTCATAGCGAGCTTCAGTTTTTTCTGGACTAATACACAGACTTACGGTTCTAACCCGGCCATCTTCAATAATCGAACCATCAGGACGATAAGGACAGGGTAATGTCCCTGCGATAATCCAGATCTGATATTGATGCGCTAGTTGTTCCAGACGTTGTTGAATGCTCTCGAATTGAGCTGCAGTTTCGCGCTGCTTACCAGCAGCAAAACAGACGAAATTTTCAGGAAAGACAATAAGCTCAGCACCTTTTGCTTTACTTTGTTGAATTAATGATTCGATGGTCATGAAATTTTGCTCAATTTCATTTTGGGAATTCATCTGTGCAACAGAAAGTAAAGTCATAGGGATTCCTTATTGTGTGTTCATACCTTTTGTTCAGACACTTGATCTAGATTATCTTGTTCTTTTTGCAACTGTTTGACCAAGGGCTCAAACATATTCTGGTTGCTCTGATTTAACCGCATTAAAGTCTTGTGTGCATCTAGAACAGTTTTCAGCATTGCTTGATGCGTCACATGTTCTTCCATCAGTTTACGCGTACATACATTTGAATCACCGCAGTAATCCAAAATGACAAAGACCTGCCCCAAGCCCATACTGTTGGCCAGAGTCGTGATATCAGAGTTAGTCGACAACATCACCGCCTGGATCTTATGGAGCTGCTTAAGTTTAAGTCCTAATTTTGCTAGGACACCCAGTACAGTGCTGTCAATAAAGCTGGTTTCAGTCAGATCAACAATTGCGCCAACAACGTTGTCCTGCTGCTCAAGTTTGTTCAGTAATTTGTCTAGACTAATACAAGATTGGGCCCGCACTTCGCCGATAAGCTTAAAAATATGCGTTCCATTCAAGCTTGCATATTCAACATGACCTGTTGACATATAAATGCCATTTGCAGAGAAGGATATTAAATTATCCCATAGGGTCTACGGATACTCAAGTAGCTGAAAGTCGCAATCAAATTAAGTGCTTATAAAGCTTGTGATTATACTGCTATTTCACTCTTATAAAGCTGAGAATGGCAATATCGTCGGCAACATGTTCGGGTGCTTCGAAGGATTCGTTCTGTAAGTGATGCAATAATTGGGAAAATTGTTCATTCAGACCGCCGTTAAACGGCTCCAATGCTCCATCTGAACAGATAATAAATCGTGCATTGCGGCTGAGGATATATTCATTTTCTTCTACCTCAAGGTCTTCGGTCAGACCAAGAGGAAAGCTGCTGGATGACAGGATTTTTGGTTCCTGATTCGGTTCAAAGATAATCGGAGGAGGGTAGTGGCCAGCACTAGACCATTTCAAGACATGGGTTTCCAGATTCAGAATTCCGGCAATCATGGTAATATGTTTTTCAATATTTTCCTGAACCAGCATCCCGTTCAGCTTCTTGATCAGCTCACGAGGCGTTTTCGAACGTCCATGAAAGGCTGCCATCCAGGATGTTAATAAACTGCTGGTAACGCCATGACCAGAAACATCTGCCAGATAGAAAATGACTTCTTTATCGCTGATTTTCCAGTAATCATACCAATCGCCAGATAGATAGGCAGAAGGCTGAAAATAGGTTTCAACCGCATAATTGGTTAATTCAATTTCATTCGGTAGCAAACGTTTTTGTAGCTCTGCTGCTGAAGGAAGATCACGACTATCCTGATTACGCTTATATTGCGCATCGATTTTTTGTAATGCGATATCGGGTTGTTCAGGCAGTTTATCCCAGATCCAGCCTGCCAAAGCACCTTGTTCCCAAGCTTGTGCCAAGGCTGTTCCTTCATTTTCCAGCGCTAATACGACAGTCGGAAGGTTCCACTTATATTTCAGATAATCATGTACATCTGCAATGGCAATAATCGTCGCATCGTACAACTCGTGATCTTCCAGCTTGATTACTTGAACGTGCGGAAGCTTCTCAAGCACTTGATCTAAATAAGGAATATCACGGGTAGGTTGAATGAAATACATAGACAGGTAGTTCGATCCTGGGATGAGTTATAAGATGTACTATAACAAGCAAATGATTGCTAGCGAACGGTTTTCGCTAGCAAATCATCATTGAGCTTAGGTTTCAAAGGTCATCACTAGAAGATTCAGTCTCATTTTCATCGAAAGATTCATCTTCAAGATTTTCATCATCGAAGTCATCTTCAAGGAATAAAGATTCCTGTTCCAGACCTTTTTTCTGGGCGATCATATAATTGGTACGTTGCAAATAAATATCGCGAATTTGTGCATAACGATCACCTGTTAACACACCTTCAATATCAAGTAATTCTGCACGATTATCAATTGCACGCCAGAATTGATCACCCCAATACAAGCCTTCATCATCTTCAAGAATATATTTCTGTGGACGGGTCTGGCTATCGACTGCCATACCGAAAGTATCACGCACAGAACTTGGGCCTAGGAACGGTAACATCACATAAGGACCGGAAGGTACACCATAATAACCTAGCGTAATCCCGAACTTTTCATCTTCATGATCCAGTCCCAGACGACGGGCTGGGTCTGCCAGACCTAAAGTAGTTAAGGTATTAATGGTAAAACGGCCCAAAGATTTTGCTGCACGAGCAGGACGGCCCTGAATCAACTGGTTTACCGCATTCCATGGTTCACCTAAATTGCTACGGAACTGGGTATAGCTGCCACGCACATCTTGAGGAACCTTTTCCTGATACTGAACCGCAATGGGGCGAACAACTGCCTGATCGATTGCATCATTAAATTGATACACCTTTCTATTCCAGCCCTGGAAAGGATCTTTAACTTCTTCAGCCTGTGCAGCGCTAGCATCGACTTTTAGCTGGGTTTGCAGATGACTCACCTTGGAAGATATTTTTTCTCTGAGTGGAACCGTAGCAGTAGTAGCAGAAGATTCAGTTTCTATTTCAGTCTGTTCAGCCTGAATAGTGTCTTCAGCAAAAATTAATGGGCTAAAGGCCAAAGAAAATAAGCATAAAGATAAATAAATAGAGCGATGCATAAGGAAACCCCAAAGCCTTGTTCTGAGTATAGTGGCGTTGTTTAACCCGGAATAATAAACTGTATTACTAGGAATAGGCGTAATTTAAGCAAAATTGTATAATAAATGAATAAAAACTTCATAAAAGGCTAAAAATTAGACATGCGGTAAGATTTATTTGAAAAAGGTATTGCAAGCCCCCTGAAATACTGTAGAATGCACATCCATCGGCGGTGATGAAGATTAAAACTTCTGATAAAACAGTAACTTAGCATGAAATGGTTGAGTTGGGTTTTAGGAAGGAAGTTTAAAAATAATTTTCATTACTGGTTGACTTTCTAGAGATAGAGAGTAATATAGCCGACCTAGCTTGCTACTGACGAAGTAGCAAGAAGATCATTAAGAGATTATGAAGAACAACTTGTGTGGATTTTTACTGGTTGATTGATCGAAATTATTTTCATTGATTGATTGGTTTAAATTACTCGAAGTTTATTTGAGCGAAATTTAAGTCAGAAAATTGATGAGCCAAGTTTAAGAACTTTACTTATAAAGTTCGAAATGATTTTAACTGAAGAGTTTGATCATGGCTCAGATTGAACGCTGGCGGCAGGCTTAACACATGCAAGTCGAGCGGG